>JBBTLC010000099.1:0-13330 GCA_038068875.1 Deltaproteobacteria bacterium | reverse complement strand
CTAAAACCAACAAAAGGAGGAAGAAAGATGAAAATCAAAGAAAAGGCGAAACTTATCGTAACGGCTTTATCTCTTGCGGCAATTCTTTTCGCCATGGGCGCTAATAACGCGTCTGCGGAAAGAAAAATCGTGAAGGCAGACGGCTCCTCGACAGTGTTCCCCATATCCGAGGCCGTTGCGGAAGAATTCCAAAAGACCATAAAAGACGTCATGGTAACGGTCGGGCTTTCCGGAACGGGCGGCGGATTCAAGAAGTTCTGCGCCGGAGAAACCGACATATCCAACGCCTCAAGGCCCATAAAGACCTCTGAAATGGAACTCTGCAAGAAAAACAACGTCGAATACATAGAGCTTCCGGTTGCCTACGACGGCCTCGCGGTCATGGTAAATCCGAAAAACACATGGGTTACCGGCATGACGGTCGAAGAACTCAAGAAGATATGGGAACCGGCCGCTCAGGGCGTTATCACGAAATGGAGTCAGGTAAGAAAAGGCTGGCCTGACAAAGAAATCCGCCTTTTCGGCCCGGGCGTCGATTCCGGCACCTTCGACTACTTCACTCAAGCGATAAACGGCACAGAAAAAGCCTCGAGGGGGGATTACACGGCGAGCGAGGACGATAACGTGCTCGTGCAGGGCATAGCGACTGACCAGAACGCCATCGGCTACTTCGGCATAGCCTACTACGAAAATAATAAGGGAAAACTCAAACTCGTCCCGATTGACGACGGCTATAACGATAACGGCAGAGGCCCCATCCTTCCGTCCGAAAAGACCATAAACAACGCCACGTACCAGCCTCTTTCAAGGCCGCTTCTCATATACGTGAGCAAAAAATCCCTTGAAAAACCCGAGGTGGCCGGCTTCATCGCGTTTTACCTGAAGAACGCGGCGACTCTCTCGAAAGAAGTGGGCTACGTCCCTCTTAGCAAGGAGTTGTACGACCTTGCTGCCGCAAGGGTCAACAAGAAAAAGACCGGAACCATCTTCGGAGGAAGCTCTCAGGTAAAGGTAAAGTTAGAAAACCTTCTTAAAGGCAACTAAGACAGCTCCGCAGTAGGGCGGAGGTTGGGTTAGTGAGCCGAAGCCCCCGCAGGCATTAAGCGGGGGGAAGCGAACCCAACAATTATTCTGCACAAAAGACGCAACCCTTCCGCCTCAAGCGGGAATTGTCCTACGGTATTTATTATCCCCCTTTATAAAGGGGGATAACAGGGGGATTAAGGGGCGCAGATTAATCCCCCCCAACCCCCCTTTGAAAAAGGGGGGAAGAAAAAAGTAGGACAGGCGAGACGCCTGTCCTACTGCCATTTCTTTTTTCGCATCACGCATCACGCACACGCATCACGGCTTACGGGTTTGGTCTTTACAAAAACTGAAATATATCTTATAAAAATGATTAAGCGGTTCTCCCCTTTTACAAAGGGGAGTTAGAGGGGATTGATGACAAAAAGGGAAAAACAAAGATTCAGGGAAGGCCTCATAAAGGGGGCGCTATTCCTCTGCGCCTTTCTTTCGGTTTTCACCACAATCGGAATAATAGGCGTCTTGCTCTTCGAGACGATCGAATTCTTCAAAGAGGTCTCTATAGTAGAGTTCATGACGGACACGCAGTGGACTCCTCTTTTCGTTGACAAGCACTTCGGCATAATGCCGCTTGTGGCGGGCACCGCGCTCGTGTCTTTTATCGCGATGTGCGTAGCCGTGCCGCTCGGGCTTCTCTCGGCAATTTACCTGAGCGAATGCGCGAACAAAAAATTCAGGGCAACGGTTAAGCCCATGCTGGAAATCCTTGCCGGAGTCCCGACCGTGGTTTACGGGTACTTCGCGCTTCTTTTCGTAACCCCCGTCCTCCAAAAAATATTCCCGGACCTCTCGGGCTTTAACGCCTTGAGCGCGGGAATAGTCATGGGTATCATGATACTCCCTATGGTCTCGTCCATGAGCGAGGACGCGATGTACGCCGTGCCGAGGGCGTTGAAAGACGGAGCCTACGCCTTGGGCGCGACCCGTTTTCAGGTGTCCATGACGGTAGTGGTTCCGGCGGCGCTTTCCGGCATAATGAGCTCTTTCGTTTTAGCCGCGTCCCGCGCCATAGGAGAAACGATGATAGTCGCCATAGCCGCCGGGCAGCAGCCTAATCTTACCTTAAACCCGTTCGTCCCTGTCGAGACCATCACGGCCTACATAGTGCAAGTAAGCCTCGGCGACACCCCTACCGGCACCATAGAGTATAAAACCATCTTCGCGGCCGGCATGACGCTATTTCTCTTCACGCTCGCCCTCAACATGGTAAGCACGTGGCTGAGGGAGCGCTTCAGGGAGGAATACACGTGAAGCGGCTTGAACTGAACAAATTAATTGACCGGGGCTTTACCGTATTGGCCTTTGTTTCGACCATCGCCGGACTCGCGTTCCTGGCGATTCTCATAATAGACGTGGTCTCAGACGGCGGCGGAAGGTTAAGCTGGCAATTCTTGTCTAACTTCCCGTCGAGGATGGCGGAAAAAGCCGGCATCCTCTCCGCCCTTGTGGGCACAGTCTGGATAATGGGGCTGACAGCGCTTTTCGCCGTGCCCCTGGGCATAGGCGCCGGCATATATCTCGAAGAGTACGGCAAGAAAAATCCCCTCACGAGGCTCATAGAGATAAACATCGCGAACCTCGCCGGAGTCCCGTCCATAATATACGGGCTTTTGGGCTTGGGCGTCTTCGTAAGGCTCATGTCGCTCGAAAGAAGCCTCTTGACCGGAGCCCTTACGCTTTCGCTTCTCGTTTTGCCGATAATAATAATCGCGACGAGAGAATCGCTCCGCGCCATACCTTACTCTATAAAAGAGGCCTCCTTCGCCCTCGGCGCGACGCAGTGGCAAACCATATCCCGTCAAACGCTTCCGGCGGCCATGCCCGGCATATTAACAGGCGTCATACTCGCGCTTTCGAGGGCAATCGGCGAGACCGCGCCTCTTATAACAATAGGCGCGCTTACCTACATAGCATTCCTGCCGCACAGCGTCTTCGACCCCTTCACGGTTCTTCCGATACAGATATTCAACTGGGTGTCGAGGCCGCAGGAAGCGTTCGCGACAAACGCCGCCGCCGGAATAATAGTGCTCCTTATACTTACTCTTATGTTAAACTCCATAGCCATATACCTTCGCCACAAATACCAGAAGAGGATAAAGTGGTAGAACAAAACGTATTTTCGATCTCAAACGTTAACGCGTGGTACGGCGAAAAGCACGTCTTGAAGGACGTGTTCCTCGATATAAGGCAGAACTGCGTCACTGCCCTCATAGGGCCGTCGGGCTGCGGCAAGAGCACGTTTTTAAGGTGCCTGAACAGGATGAACGACTTTATCGCGGGCTTTCGCCTCGAAGGCAATATAGACCACAAAGGCGTTGACATATACTCCGGAAACGCCGACCCGATAGAGATAAGGCGGAAGATTGGCATGGTCTTCCAGAAACCCAACCCGTTTCCCAAGACCATCTACAATAACATCTCCTACGGGCTCGAAATATTCGGCGTAAAGGGCAAAGGCAAGCTCGACGGAATCGTGGAGGAGAGCCTGAAAAAGGCGGCGCTCTGGGACGAGGTGAAGGATAACCTCCACGAAAGCGCGCTCGCCCTCTCCGGGGGCCAGCAACAGAGGCTCTGCATAGCGAGGGCAATAGCCGTGAACCCCGACGTGATACTCTTCGACGAGCCGTGCTCGGCCTTGGACCCGATAGCCACGGCAAAGATAGAGGACTTGATTACCGAACTCAAAAAGGATTACACTGTCGTAATAGTCACGCACAACATGCAGCAGGCCGCGAGGGTCTCGGACTATACGGGATTTTTCATGCTCGGCAGCATGGTCGAGTTCGATCTCACGAGCAAGATCTTCACCGCGCCGAAGAACAAGCTGACCGAGGACTACATAACCGGCAGATTCGGTTAAAAAATAAACGCCACGGAACGTCAGAACAAAGCAGACCAAGGCGCGACGAAGATGAGGAGCGAGGCGTATTTTTACATACGCCGCAGCGACGAGTCGAGGAGCAACGCAGGTATGCAAAGTTATGACGTTCCGTAAAAGGAGAACACATGACAAGAGAGGCATATCAAAGGTCTTTAAAGGAACTCGAAGCCGACGTGCTCGCCATGGGCGTCATGGTTAAGGATGCGGTGAAAGACTCCATAACGTCCCTTCAGACGAGGGACATCGCCAGATCCAAAGAGCTTATCGCTAACGACATCCTGATAAACAGAAAACGCTTCGACATAGAGGACCGCTGCCTTCAAATCATCGCCACACAGCAGCCCATGGCCGGGGACCTCCGTGTTCTCGCCGCGACATTGAATATAATAACCGACCTGGAGCGCATAGCCGACCACGCCGAAGGCAACGCGCAGATAAACGTGCTCATCGGGGAAGAGCCTCTGGTAAAACCCTTGATAGACATACCGAGGATGGTTGAATTCGCAATCAAGATGCTCGACGACGCCCTTACGGCGTTTGTCACGCGGGACGAAGAAAAGGCCAAGGCCGTATGCGCCGAGGACGATAAAGTTGACGCCCTCTACGAGCATATATACAGGGAACTCATACTCATAATGATAGAAGACCCGAAAAAGATTAAAGGCGCGACATACCTCATGTGGGCCGCCCACAATCTCGAACGCATCGCCGACAGGGCCACGAACATAGCCGAAAGGGTCATCTACACGGTATCGGGAAAGATGGAAGAACTGAACGTGTCGAGGTACTAAGACTTTTTAAGCATCGGAAAGCCCTGCTCTTCCCTGCTCTTCAGATACCCCTCTGCGGAACGCCGCGCGAGCTGTCTCACGCGCCCGATAAAACGGGTCCTCTCGGCAACGCTTATAGCGCCCCTCGCGTCAAGGAGGTTGAAGGTATGCGAGCACTTAAGGGTATAATCGTAGGCAGGGAGAACAAGCGATTTGTCAAGAAGCCTTGACGCCTCTTTTTCATACGTGTCGAAAAGACCGAAGAGCATGACTGTATCGGCCTCCTCGAAGTTATAGGTCGAGAACTCGACCTCGCCTCTTTTATGAACGTCCCCGTAGGTTACGCCCTCGGTCCATTTCAAATCAAAGACGCTCCTGACGCCCTGCAGATACATTGCTATCCTCTCGATGCCGTAGGTTATCTCGCCGGATATCGGTTTCAGGTCAATGCCTCCGGCCTGCTGAAAGTACGTGAACTGCGTTATCTCCATGCCGTTAAGCCAGACCTCCCACCCGAGTCCGGAGGCGCCGAGCGTCGGGGATTCCCAGTCGTCCTCGACAAAACGTATGTCGTGCTCCTTTTGATTTATGCCGAGCTCGCGGAGGCTTTCGAGATATATGTCCTGTATGTCGTCGGGCGAGGGTTTGAGTATCACCTGAAACTGGTAGTAGTGCTGAAGGCGGTTCGGGTTTTCGCCGTATCTTCCGTCGGTCGGGCGGCGAGACGGCTCCACGTAGGCGGCCCGCCACGGCTCAGGCCCGAGGACCCTCAAAAAAGTGGCCGGATTAAAGGTGCCCGCGCCTTTTTCCATGTCGTATGGCTGGTGTATCAGGCATCCCCTTTCGGCCCAAAACTTCTGGAGCGCGAGTATCACGTCCTGGAATAACATTGTTTTTTTCTTTTTCGCCATAAGCTACATTCCGAGCCTTTCGATTATTTTTTTGGTCTTGAGTTCCCTTCCGGTCTGGTGCCTTATGAAATCCGACAACACCGCCTCGCTCTCCTTCGTGAAGGCCTCGTCCGTTACGAGACGGCTCAATTTTTCGGCCGGCATCCTGCCCGCCATTCCGAGAAGGCTCGCGGTGGCGGCTGAAAACGGAATCAAACCGCCGAGTCCGACCCATGCCGACCCATGCTTCGCATGGGTACCCCGTGGGTACCCAGCGCAAACCCCGCAAACCGCTCCGCCCTTTTCGGAATTGAAAAACACCCTGCCCCCTGAAAAATTCCCCCTGCAGACGACGCACCCTGAAAGATGAGGCATGTAACCGAGCGTAGTGAGGAGTTTTATCTCGTAAAACCTCAAAAGACTTTTGCTTCCGCCCGAAAAATTAACCAGCTTCAGAAAACACAAGAGCACCTCGAAGAGTTCGGGGTTCTGATGCCCGCCGTCGCGGGTCATCTCGTTAGCAAGTTCCAAAATGTAGCAGGAATCCGCGTACCTTAAGACGTCTCCCTTAAGCTCGGGAAACCCGTAAATAAGGCTCGCCTCTTCGACCATCGCGAGTTCTCCGTTTCCGCGGTAAAAAAGAAGATTCACGTAAGACGGCGGACAGATATTCCCGACGAACCGCCTTTTGCTTCTCCGCGCGCCCTTCGCGATGCCCCTGAGTTTTCCGAACTCCTTTGTGTAAAAAGCAAGAATCCTGTCCGACTCGCCGTAATCGAACGAATTCAGGATGATCGCCTCCGATGAGTAGTGCCCTTTTTTCATATGATGCCTATCTTCAAGAACACGGTAGCCAAACCCAGAAACGTGAAAAACCCGCCGATGTCGGTGCAGGTCGTGACGAATATGCTCGACGACACCGCCGGGTCGAACCCGAACCGCTTGAGAAGAAGCGGTATGATGGCGCCGCTGAAGCCCGCTATAACGAGGTTCGCCGTCATGGCGAGGAAAAGCAAGACCCCTATCATGAGTTTCGCTCCAAGGAGATACGCCACTAAACACGCTAACGCGCCGGTTACGATGCCGTTCGCGAAACCGACCGCGGATTCCTTAAAAAGAACCCTCTTCGCGTGCCTCAAATCGAGCTCGCCCAGGGCGAGCCCCCTCGTTACGACCGTTATCGCCTGAGTGGCGGCGTTGCCTCCCATGCCGGCGACTATCGGCATGAGGACGGCGAGGATGACGAGCGTTTCTATAGTGCTCTCGAAGAGTTTTACGACGCTTGCCGCCAAAAAAGCCGTCGCGAGATTGATAAGGAGCCACGGAACGCGCAACTTGAACGACCTCATGGGCTCGTCCAAAACCCTCTCCTCGACGTTCAAACTCGCCATCTTATAGAAGTCCTCGAACATCTCCTCTTCTATGACGTCCACTATGTCGTCTATGGTTATGCGCCCGACAAGCCGGTTCTCTTTATCGACGACCGCCATGCTTATGAGGTCGTACTTCTGGAATATCTTGGCGACCTCTTCCTGATCGAGGTCGGTCGTAACCTTCGCGGCGCTCCTGTCCACGACGTCCTTTATGAGCGCGTCCTCGTCCGCGAGTATGAGCTTATCGAGAGCCACAGTGCCGAGGAATCTGCCGCTTGAGTCAACCACGAAAACGGCCGAGATGTTTTCCGTCTCCTTGGCCTTTTTCCTTACCTCCTCGATGGTCTGCCTTACCGTAAAATCTTCCTTTACGGCGACAAGCTCGGCCTGCATCTTTCCGCCGGCAGTGTCGTCCGGGTACTTGAGGAGTTTTTGAACCTCTATGGCCTCCCCTGCCCCTATGCCTTCCAAGACCTCTATCGCGTCCGCCGAAGGGAGTTCGGAGATGACGTCGGTCGCGTCGTCGGTTTCCATCTCCTCGATTATGTCAACGAGTTCTTCCTTGGAAACGGATGAGACGAGAAGCTCCCTTCTCGCGCCCTCGATTTCGAGCACGACCTCGGAGGCGGTCTCGTTACTGAGGAGGCGGAATATCGCCACGGCCTCGTCTTCGGTGACGCCTTCTATGAGTTTCGCTATGTCCGAATGGTGGAGCGGAGACAGAAGGGCGTTAACGCCGCTGAGGTCGTTTTGTTTGAGAAGTTCTTTAAGTTTCTTAAGCGGAAGTTCTTTGGCTTCGGCAGTCATCTCGCCCGGTCCGAAGATTGGATTTGAAAAATTGACTTTTAAAAATTAACACACAAGAGCCCACTATTCAACAGGGAATGTGGGGGCAAGAGCGATTTTACGCCGATGGAATCGAAATAAAAAGATGCCGGGGAATTTATCAAGCAAAAACTTCCCCTCCCTTGATGGGAAAGGGGTTCTACCTCTCCAGAAAGAAAGGCCCTTCGATGGAGCGCATGACGTATTCGGCAGTGGAGCCCAGAACCATCTCCGCGACTTTGGAGTGGTGGGTGGCGCCCATGAAGAGGAGGTCGTGATTATTCTCCGCGTAGTAGCGCTTTATGCCGGACGCGGGGTCGTCTTTAATCGCAACGAAGTTCGCCTTTATGCCATAAGGTTTAAGATAACCCTCGGCCTCTTTAAGGACGCTATCGGATGGCTCTTTTGACGCGTGAAGCACGGTAAGGGGCATGGAAAGCGTTTTCACGAACTGAGCCGCAGAGTGTATGACCTTTGCCGCGTTAGGGCTTCCGTCGTAACAAAGAAGCGGGTTAGAGGGAACGTAAAACCTCTCAGGCGTTATAAAAACAGGCGCCGGGGATTTTCTTATGACGCTCTCCGCAACGGAGCCGAGAAGTCCGTAATCGAACTTCGCGTTGACGCCCCGCCTTCCCAGCACGACAATATCCGCGAGCCTCGCCTTTTCGCATATCTCGTTGGACACTATGCCGAACGACATCGCAGTCTCGGCCTTTATGCCGCCCGCCTCGCACTCGTCCTTAAAGGAGGCAAGGATACTTTTACCCGAGGCCTCGAGGGCCTCCCTCATCCTGGATGAAAAATTCAGAAACGGCTCGAACCCCACCGAACCGGAAAGGTCGTGGAGGAAAGGCCCCTCCAAAAGCACTATGTCCACTGCGTGAAGCCCGGAGAGTTTGGCGCCGAAATTTTTCGCCAGCCAGATGCCGTACTTTACCGCAATGTTCGAATAGCCGGAACCGTCCAGAGCGACAAGAATGTTTTTTATCACAAATCCCTCCGAAGAAATAGTTTTCGCGGGTCGTTTAAAAACCGCTTTAGAATCATCCTTCTATCCCCCCCTTTTGCAAAGGGGGGTTGGGGGGGATTAGGCTACGCCCTTTTAATCCCCTCTGTCTCCCCTTTCGGGGTACCAGCCCGAGAAGGGCGGGTCGGGGGAGAACCATGAATCGAACCGCCCTATACCGCTCCGCCTCAGGCGGACGCGGCAGACGCGGCCTCGACCAAGACCTCTCCGTCGCAAACCGAAACGCCGAAAAAATCCGATTCCTTCCACTTAAGCGTTATCGGAACCTTCACCAAATCATCTATCGCCCTCTTTAAAAACCGCGCCCCGTATTTCGAACTGAATCCTCTCTCGACAAGGGCCTGAACCGTCTCGTCGCTGATGGAGAGGTGCTTGCCCTGAGCGGACATCTTGTCCTTTATCTTGTCCAGATGCATGACGGCGATTTTTCTCACCTCCTGCCTCGTGAGAGGAGAAAACACGCAAACGTCGTCTATCCTGTTTATGAACTCCGGGCTTAAGAAGTTCTCGACCTCTTTCATGATGTTCTTCTTAAGGCTCTCGACCTTCTGCTTTTCGCCCTCCGGAATGAACCCGAGGGTCTTCGTGAACTTCTTGAACTCGTCCGAGCCGAGGTTTGAGGTCATGATTATGACGGTGTCGCTGAAATACACCCTCTTGCCCCTGCCGTCGGTAAGCCAGCCTTCGTCGAATACCTGTAAAAACAGGTTTAAAACGTATGGATGCGCCTTTTCCACCTCGTCCAATAAAATAACTGAATAAGGATTATCCTTCACCTGGGTGGTGAGTATCCCCCCGCGTTCCGAGCCGACTATGCCGCGCGGCATGCCTATGAGTTTATCCACCGAAATAGAGGAGTCCTTGTATTCGCTCATGTCAATCCTTATCATCTTTTTCTCGTCGCCGAAGAGAAATTCCGCGACCGCCTTCGCGAGTTCGGTCTTGCCCACTCCGGTCGGGCCGAGAAAAAGAAGCACTCCGTCGGGCCTTGAGTAATTCTCCTTAAGCGGGCCCTTATTGAGACGAAGCCTTCTCGCGAGCGCCTTTATCGCCTCCGCCTGCCCGACGACCCGCGTTGAAAGCGCGTCTTCCATATCCTTGAAGCGTTCCACGGTGTCCCTGTAAATCATGTCAGCCGGTATCTTCGTCTCCTGGGAAATGACCTCTATCACGTCCGAGTTTTTCACCTCTCCGCCCGGCCTGTTTATCTCGACCTTTACGCAAGACGTATCCAGCCACCCTATGGCCTTATCCGGCATTTTAAGGCTCCTCATGTAGCGGCGGCTCATGTCGAGCGCCGTCTCCATGGACTCGTCCGAGATCTTGACGGAATAATTCTTCTCGAACCTCGGCCTTATGCCGTAAAGGATATTCCTCGTGTCGTCCACGGAAGGCTCCTCCACGTGAACCGTCCGGAACCTCCTCGCCAAAGCCTCGTCCTCGGCTATGAACTCCTTATACTCGGCTAAGGTGGTCGCGCCTATTATCTGCACCTCGCCCCTCGCGAGGGTGGACTTGAAGATATTGGCCGCGTCGGAGGGCACCCCCATCGCGCTTCCCGCGCCTATCAAGGTATGAGCCTCGTCTATGAAAAATATTATATTCTTCCGTTCCTTTATCTCTTTTATTATCTTCTCTATCCTGTCCTCGAACATGCCCCTGAAGATAGTGCCGGCAACGATGGAATTCATCTGCAGATTCACTATCTGCTTGCCGCGGAGCCTCTTGGGCACCCGATTCGGCTCAAGTTCGATCTTCCTGGCCAACCCTTCGACGACGGCCGTCTTCCCGACGCCCGGCTCGCCTATTATCATCACGGAATTACTCCTCTCCATGTGGCAGAGTATCTCCATGACCTGCTCTATCTCCCTGTCGCGGCCTATTATCAAGGGAAGCTTGTCGTAACGCGCGAGTTTGTTGAGGTTTACGGCAAAGTGCTTAAGATTCGGCGGAAGGTCGTACTTTTTCTTGGTTTCCTCGTCGGTCTCTTCCTTGGCCCGGACGCGCACGGTTATGCGGCGCATGACGTAGTCCGGGTCAAGCCCGAAACTCCTGAATACCTTTGCCGGAAGGCTGTGGTTTTCCTGAAATATCGCCATGAAGAGGTCGGTGGAATCAATCTCCTCCCTGCCCCATCTCCCTGCTTCTTCCTTGGCGAGTTTAAAGACGTTTTTGGTGGCCGGCGGTATCTTAAGCCCGAGCCCAATATATTGGCGGGAAATGTTTAGGTGTTCGTTAAGGAAGTTCAAGACGTGGTAAACGTCGAGGTTAAGGTCGTCCATTATCTCGCGGAAGAACGCGTCCTCCACCTTGGCGAAAGCTATGAAGAGATGCTCGACGCCGATATAATAATGCTGGCGCCGCTTGCTTTCCTCAACGGCGGCGTCCAGAACCCTCTGAGTTTTTTGACTGAGGTTTTCTTTTAATTCGTCGAGTTCGTTCATAAATCCCCTCTGACTCCCCTTTGTAAAAGGGGAGAACCGCTCTCCACCTCGCGGTACGGATGCGCCTCTTTATTTAATTTTACCACAACCCGGCCCGAGGTTCATAGGGATTTGTTCTTTCGAACTCGGAAATAAGTTTCTTGCCCGTCTCGTCCACATGGGTCGGCATCTTTATGTTTAAAACGACATACCCGTCGCCCTTGGCTCCGCCCGCGAGCGAAGGCGCGCCCTTGCCCTTGAGCCTCAATTTCTGGCCGCTCTGGGTGCCGGGCGTCACCTTTATCTTCGTGAACCCGTCTATGGTCGGCACCTCTACCGTTGCGCCGAGCACAGCCTCGGAAACCGTAACAGGCACGTCCACGTATATGTCATCGTCAATCCTCTTAAAATACTGGTGCGGCCTTACGTGCGTTACGATATACAAGTCGCCCGCAGCCCCTCCATCGGCCCCGGGGCTCCCCTTGGCCTTGACCTTGACCCTCGACCCGTCCTTCACCCCGCTTGGTATCCTCACCTTAACCTTCTCCGCGACATCAATCCTCCTAAGCGTCA
This sequence comes from Deltaproteobacteria bacterium, assembly GCA_038068875.1. Taxonomy (GTDB): domain Bacteria; phylum Desulfobacterota; class GWC2-55-46; order GWC2-55-46; family DRQE01; genus JBBTLC01. Next base: position 1,482 of record JBBTLC010000099.1, on the reverse strand, counting down.
ATTCCACCTCGGTGCCTTTTATCGCGTGCATGAAGTCTATATCGAGGGTGTACTCGATGTCCTTGCCCTTCCTCGGGCCGCGCTTCATCTTCGCGCCGAAAACCTCGCTGAAGATGTCCTCTATGCCGCCCATGGATTCGTCGAAGTTCATATGCTCGAATCCTCCGAACGGGCTCCTTCCGCCGGGCCATCCCTCGGGCGCGCCTTCGAATACGATCCGCTCTCCGAGGTCGTAGGTGCGGCGCTTTTCGGAATCGCTCAAGGTCTCGTACGCTTCGTTTATGTCTTTGAATTTCGACTCAGCGGCCTTATCGCCGGGATGCAGGTCGGGATGGTATTTTTTGGCGAGGCCTCGGTATGCCTTTTTGATCTCTTCTTCGGTCGCGGTCTTTCCGACGCCGAGCAGCCCGTAGTAGTCCTTTTTAGGCATAGTGGGGGGGAACCTTGTGGAGAGGAAGTAAAAAACCCCTCTTTTATCTTTGCTTCCTCTCCCCAACGGGGAGAGGACTGAGGTGAGGGGACTTTATTTTCATTTTCTATATCCCCCTCACCCTACCCTCTCCCCAACTGGGAGAGGAGAAAAAGTAATCGGTTATCAGTAAAAATAAAATAACAAATAATTAAATAACCGATAACTCTTTACGGCTTATTGCTTATCCGACGCGCCGGACTTCTTGTCATCCACAACCTCGGCGTCAACAACGGTATTTTCGCCGCCGGGCGCGGCTTCTCCGCCCTCCGAGGCAGAGGCCTGCTTGTAAAGAATCTCCGCCACCTTGTGAGACGCGGCAAGAAGTTTCTCCGAGGCAGACTTCATCTCTTCGGCAATGCCGCCTTCGAGGGCCTTTTTCGCTAGAGCGATGGCGTCTTCGGTGGCCTTCACGTCATGCTCCGGGAGCTTGGCGCGGTTTTCGTTAAGAGTTTTTTCTATGGAATAGACGAGGGAATCGAGCTTATTCCTCTCTTCCACCATCTCGCGCTTCTGCTTATCCTCCTCCGCGTGCCCCTCGGCCTCCTTGACCATGCCGGAAACCTCGTCCTTACTGAGGCCGCTCGTGGATGTGATGGTTATCCTCTGTTCCTTATTCGTAGCCTTATCCTTTGCCGCGACGTGGAGTATGCCGTTCGCGTCTATGTCAAAGGCCACCTCTACTTGAGGCACGCCTCTCGGCGCCGGCGGTATGCCTAAGAGATTAAACTTTCCGAGCGTCCTGTTGTCCTTTGCCATGGGCCTCTCGCCCTGCAAGACGTGTATCTCCACCTGTGTCTGGTTGTCTCCGGCGGTCGTGAACGTCTCCTTCTTCTTCGTCGGTATGGTGGTATTTCTCTGTATGAGGGTCGTCATTACCCCTCCCAAGGTCTCTATGCCGAGGGAAAGGGGCGTAACGTCCAGGAGCACGACTTCCCTCACCTCTCCGGCCAAGACTCCGGCCTGTATGGCCGCGCCGACCGCTACGACCTCGTCCGGATTTACCCCCTTAT
>JBBTLC010000098.1:0-2117 GCA_038068875.1 Deltaproteobacteria bacterium | reverse complement strand
CAAACGGTTTTACCGTTGCCTCAAAACGCCTCTTATGTTAATTTATACGTATGCCCGAACTTAAAGACTTAAACGCTATGCAGATCGAGGCGGCCGTGTTCAAAGACGGGCCGCTTCTTGTCGTTGCCGGAGCAGGGAGCGGAAAGACGAAGCTCCTGACGAGCCGCATCGCGCACCTCGTCAGGAAAAGAAACGTCCCGGCCGAGCGCGTAACCGCCGTCACCTTCACCAATAAGGCCGCCGAGGAAATAAAAGAACGCCTGAGACGGCTCCTGGGAAGCGACGCTGACTCCTTGTGGCTCGGCACTTTCAACTCGCTAGCATTAAGAATACTCAAAAAAGAGGCCGCCATACTCGGACTTCAACCGAACCTTACCGTGTATGACGACGACGACCAGCTGAAACTCGTAAGGCTCATCATGCAAGACCTCTCCATGAGCGAAAAATCCTTCCAGCCCAAGGCTATCTTGGCGAGGATAGACCAGGCCAAAAACGAAAACCTCTCCCCCGAAGAATACGCGAATAATCATAAGGATTTTTTCAGCGAGAGGGTTTCGGCAGTCTACACGCTCTACCAGAAAAAACTCCGCGAGATGAACGCCCTCGACTTCGGAGACCTGATATGCGTCCCTCTCGCGCTTTTCAGAAAACATCCCGCCGTATTGGAGCGTTACAGGGAGAGATTTCTGCACGTGCTCGTGGACGAGTATCAGGACACTAACCGCGCCCAGTACGAACTCATGAAGGCCTTAGCCGGACGCCACAGAAATATCTTCGCCGTCGGCGACCCTGACCAGTCCGTATACGCGTGGAGGGGCGCGGACATAAGAAACATCCTCGAGTTCGAAAAGGACTGGCGTGACGCCACGATAATGAGGCTCGAGCAGAACTACCGCTCGACCCGCCGCATCTTGAACGCCGCCAATTCGGTAATAGAAAACAACTCCATGAGGTACGAAAAAAAACTCTGGAGCGAAAACCCCGACGGAGAGCCGGTGAAATACGCCGAGTGCTCGGACGAGCACGACGAGGCAAGGAGAATCGCCTCCGTCATAAAGGACGGCATAAGGAAAGACTCTTTTGCCTCGTACAAGGACTACGCCGTCTTCTACCGCACCAACGCCCAGTCAAGGGTGCTGGAAGAACGCCTCATGACGGACTCCATACCCTACGCAATCGTCGGAGGCATGAAGTTTTACGAACGAAGCGAGGTAAAAGACGCCATCTCCTATCTCCGTGTGCTTATTAACCCGAAAGATTCCCTGAGTCTAAGGAGGATAATAAACACCCCCGCGAGGGGCGTAGGCTCCGTCACCATGAACGAAATGGAATCCCTCTCCAAAACTCTCGATATAACACTTTTTGAGGCCTTCAAAGAGGCTATTAGACTCGGCACTCTTAAAAAACCGTCTCAGGCTAGGCTTTTCGAGGCGTTCGAAAGGTCGAGGGAGGGATTAAACAACGGCACAACCGCAATACACGAAGTAGCCGTAAAACTCCTCGAAGAGACCGGATACCTCGACATGTGGCAGAAGGAAGACACAGAAGAGGCCTCTGACCGGCTCGAAAACATACATGAGTTCATATCGGCGATAAAGGACTACGAGACGCGCGCGCCAGCGCCTTCCCTCGGCGAATTCCTCGAACTCGTCTCTCTCGCGACCGCGACAGACAATTACGAGGACAAATCCAACCGCGTAACCCTCATGACGCTTCATTCGGCCAAGGGGCTCGAATTCAAGACCGTATTCCTTACCGGACTTGAAGAGGGACTGTTTCCGCACCAAAGAAGCATCGGGAGCCTTGCCGAACTCGAAGAAGAACGCCGCCTTTTTTACGTCGGCATGACGCGGGCCATGAAACACCTCTACCTTTACTCAGCCAGAGTAAGGACCATATTCGGAATGGAAAGGTTCCAGACGATATCGAGGTTCGTTGACGAGATATCCGGCGAGTTCATTGAAAAGAGCCTTGCCTCCCGCTCCGAAAAATCATCCGAGCCTTACTGCGAACCCTGCGAAGACGGGTATTACGCGACCCCGGACATGCTTAAAAACGCCTCTCCCTCTAAAGTAGCGGCTCCACCCTTTTTCAAAGGGGGGTCGGGGGGGATTGAC
>JBBTLC010000097.1:0-5658 GCA_038068875.1 Deltaproteobacteria bacterium | reverse complement strand
GTTAGAGCGGTTAGGCATCTGAGGTGAAGTTTAGCCACACCTCCGTGATGCCGCTTGAGGCGTTGCGCTATCTCGATTGCGAAAGAGGCGGGGTTTACGTTGACGGCACGGTCGGAGGAGCCGGACATTCGGCAAGGATACTCGAAGCGTCAGTTCCTTCGGGAAGGCTCGTTGCGATGGACGTTGACGAGGACGCGATCGAAGAGGCGAAAAGTGTTCTCCGTCCGTACGGAGAGAGGGCAATCGTAGTAAGGGAAAATTACGGCAACATAAAGACTGTCCTGGAAGGGCTCGGTCCGCCATTAAGCAAGGCGGACGGCATATTGCTCGACCTCGGAGTTTCTTCCCATCAGTTCGAAGTGGACGGGCGGGGGTTCAGTTTCATGAGGGACGCGCGGCTCGACATGAGGATGGATACGAGGCAGACTTTTTCGGCGTATGAACTCATAAACGAGTACGCCGCGGAAGACCTTAAAAGGATATTTCGCGAATACGGCGAAGAAAGATTCGCCGGTCCCATAGCCAAGGCCATAGTGAGAGAGAGGGCCGTGAAGCGGATAGAGACGACCAATGAGCTCTCTTGTTTGGTGTCCGGCTTTTATACGAGACGTCCCCAGAGGATACATCCGGCCACAAGGGTCTTTCAGGCCGTGAGGATGGAAGTGAACGACGAACTCGGCCATCTCCGGCGCGGGCTCGATGGAGGCATGGAGGTTCTTCGAAGCGGCGGGAGGTTCGTCGTCATATCGTTCCATTCGCTCGAAGACCGCGTGGTGAAACTCGCTTTCAAGCGCTATTCGTCCGGGTGCGAGTGCCCGAGTGATTTTCCGCAGTGCGTTTGCGGAAAAGAACCTCTCGCAAGGATTCTGACGAAGAAGGCCGTCAGGCCGTCTCCTGAAGAGACCTACTCGAATCCGAGGTCGAGGAGCGCGAAGTTGAGGGCGTTGGAAAAGATTTGATTCGCAGGACAGGCGTTCCGCAGTGTAGGACAGGCGTCTCGCCTGTCAATCAGGCAATCGGTTAAGGGAGGTTTTACATGAGGGCTAATGTAAGGGGCTCGTTCGGCGCCGATGCCTTGAGAGGGCAAAACATAAAGGTAAGGAGAAACCTTAAAGACTTGCGTTTCTTCTTCAACGCGGCGCTCGCGGTTGCTATCTTCGCCGGAGTCGTTTTCGTTTACCTGTCTTCGAGGCTCATGGTGGTGAAGCTCGGCTACGAGATATCGAAGATGAACGAGGCCAAGGCCGTGGAGTCCGACAGGAACAGGCGCTTGAGGTTCGAACTTACGAGGCTTAAGTCGCCTTCGAATCTCGAGAGGATAGTAAAAGAGGAGACCGGGCTCGATTATCCGGGCAAACATCAGATAATGCGAGTGAAATGAAGAGTAGCGGCAGATGGTTTAACATAAGGATAGCCTTTGTAATCGGCGCGTTCGTGTTTTTTTTCGGCGTGGTTTGGGCGAAGGCCTTTCACCTTCAGGTGGTGAAGCGGGAGAGCCTCTCAAGGATGGCGAAAAACCAGCATGAGCGGGTCGTAAAAGTGCCGTCCAAAAGGGGGGGCATCTTCGACAGAAACGGCAAGGAATTCGCCGTAAGCATAGAGGTGGATTCGGTTTTCGCGAGGCCGTCCGAAGTCGAGAATTCGAGGCTCGCGTCGTCGGCCATATCGAAGGTCATAGAAGTGGAGCCTGTGGCGCTGAAAAGAAGCCTCGATTCGCAAAAGCGCTTCATATGGATAAAAAGGCAGGTTGACCTCGCAAGCGATAAGAGGGAGGTCATAAACGGGGTGAAGGGGGCCGGCACGGTAAAGGAGATGCGCAGATTCTATCCCAACCGCGCGTTGGGCGCGAACCTCGTCGGTTTCGTGGGCATTGATTCGAACGGCCTTGAAGGCGTCGAGCGCCATTACGACGACTATTTGAAAGGCGAGACCGTCACGGTAAGGGCGGAAAGAGACGCGGGCGGGAGGCTTCTTCTTTACGGGGACGTGGAAGACGGAACAAACGGCATGGACGCCGTTCTGACCATAGACAAGAATATCCAGTACTTCGCGGAAAGGGCTCTCGCGAAGGCCATTACCAAGTTTCACGCCAAGGCCGGAGTCGCGCTCGTCATGGATCCGATTACGGGAGAAGTTTTGGCGATGGCGAATTCTCCGTCTTACGACCCGAACGACGTCAAAAGATTCTCGCCTCACGATTGGAGAAACAGGACGGTAACCGACGCGTTCGAACCCGGCTCGACGATAAAGCCGTTTCTGCTTGCCGCCGCGCTTGAGGAAGGCGTGGTGAAACTCGACGATTCTTTCTTTTGCGAAAACGGCAAATACAGGGTTGCCGACAGGGTTTTTCACGACAAGAAAAAATACGGCAATCTTTCGGCAAGGGAGATAATCAAGTACTCGAGCAACATAGGCGCGGCAAAGATAGGCGAGAGGCTCGGGCCGAAGCGTTATTACAGGCGCTTAAACGATTTCGGCTTCGGCGCAAAGACAGGCATAGACCTGCCGGGCGAGGCCTCCGGCATCTTGAGGCACTATAAAGGCTGGTCGGGCGTTTCACTCCAGACCATGTCCTTTGGTCAGGGTCTTTCCGCGACCGCGCTTCAGGTCGCTACTGCCATGTCCGCCGTGGCTAACGGCGGCTTTATCGTAAAACCCTACGTCGTAAAAACCATAAAAGACAGTAGCGGCAAAGTAGTAAAGGAGTTTAATCCCGCGGTTGTGAGAAGGGTCATATCGGAAGAGACCGCCGGAAAGGTTACCGAGACCCTCATCGGCGTTACCGAAAAGGGCGGCACGGGACAACTTGCCGCGTTAGGAACGGAATTTAAGGTCGCGGGAAAGACCGGCACGGCGCAAAAGCCCGACTTTAAGGTCGGCGGGTATGAAAAGAATAAATACATGGTCTCGTTCACGGGCTTTGTTCCGGCCGATAATCCAAGACTTACGATATTCGTCGCGCTTGACGAACCGGAAGGCGATATCACAGGAGGCTTTGCCGCGGCTCCTGTCTTCAGGGAGATAGCCTTTGAGAGCCTCTCCTACATGGGAATTTTCCCGGCCGGCGCGTTCAGGGAAGGAGAGCCTTTTCTTGAAGATAAGTCCGTTGAATTAAAGACAGCAAAGGCTGCCCTCCTCGGAGCTGAAGGGAAGGTTACCCCCTTTTACAAAGGGGGGTTAGGGGGGATTAAGGAAGAAGAGTTCGAAGAAGAATCCCTGTTTTTCAACGCCCGTGGCGTCTCGGTCATGCCTGATTTCAGAGGCAAGACCATGAGAGAGGTCATTACGGCGGCATCCAAGAGGGATATAGAGGTGGATTTCAGGGGCAGCGGAACAGCGGTGTCTCAGAGGCCTCTTCCCGGAACGGCTATTCCAAAGAATAAGACAGCGGTAGTTGTATTTCAGTAAAGGGGAGAATGAAGCTTACGGAACTCATAAAAGGCGCGGGCTATATGATTCCTGAGGGGGCTGATGTCGAGGTTTCGGGTGTTACGGCCGATTCGCGAAAGGTTTCGCAAGGAACCGTCTTCGTCGCGATAAAGGGCGGCAAAAGCGACGGAGCCGGGTTCGCGCTTGAAGCAATGAAGAAGGGGGCGGTCGCGATAGTGTCAGAAAAGGAAGCGCCGGACGCCGGCATTCCGGCGATAATAGTCTATGACGCGAGAGAGGCCGTTGGAAGGCTTTCGAGCGTTTTCTTTGGCGTTCCTTCCGAGAAACTCACGATGGTAGGGGTTACGGGGACGAACGGCAAAACTACGGTCGCCTATCTTATCGAGTCAATATTCAGGGCCGCGCAGCACAGGCCGGGCCTCATAGGAACCGTAAGTTACAGGCACGGCGCGAAAACCATCGAGGCGAAGTACACGACTCCCGAGGCTGAAGACCTGCAGAGGCTTTTAAGCGACATGCTCTCGAGCGGCGTAACGCACTGCGTCATGGAGGTTTCGTCCCATTCGATAGAGCAGAAAAGGATATCGGGATGCCGCTACGACGCGCGGGTCTTTACGAATCTTACGCCCGAACATCTCGATTATCACGGCACCATGGAGGGATACTTCGCGGCCAAGAGGAAATTCTTTAGTCGCGACTACGCGAAGCCGGGCGCCGCGTCCGTCGTGAACATTGACGACAAATGGGGCGTCATGCTTCGTAACGAGACGGAAAACGTCCTCGGCTATTCCGTCAAGGAAAAGACGGACATATATCCCAAGGAATATTCCATTACCTCCGGCGGCATCAAGGCCGTATTGGCCACTCCGAAGGGCGACGTTTACGTGAATTCCCCTTTCATAGGGGAGCATAACCTTCAAAACATAATGGCCGCGGCCGGCGCGGGAGCGGCTTTGGACATGCCGGCGGAGGCCATAGAAAACGGAATCAACTCGCTTAAGGCCGTGCCCGGAAGATTGGAGAGCGTCAGTCCAGGCTCCGGCGTCATGGCCTACGTTGATTACGCCCATACGCCCGACGCGCTGGAGAGGGTCTTAACGGTGTTTAACAGCCTTCCGCACGCGGGCCGCATAATAACGGTCTTCGGGTGCGGCGGAAACAGGGACAGGACCAAAAGGCCCGTAATGGGAGAGATAGCAGTAAGGTTGTCTCACCTTACGATAGTCACGTCCGACAACCCGAGAAACGAAGACCCTCTTGAGATAATAAAGGAAATAGAGTCGGGCATAAAAGGCGTAAAGAAATACACGGACAACGAGAAGGTGATTGAGAAGGGCTATATGGTGGCGCCCGACAGGGGTGAGGCCATATTGAAGGCCGCCCTGGCGGCTGAAAAAGGGGATATGATACTCGTCGCGGGCAAGGGGCACGAGGATTACCAAATAATAGGAGATAAGAGGCTTCACTTCGACGACAGGGAGGCGTTACGCAACATCCTGAAGGTCGTCCGGCCTTTGAAGTAACGTATGGAATTGGCAATTAAAGATCTGATTACCGCCACGGGTGGAAGGCTTTTAAGGGGTTCTTCGGAGGCGATGGTAAGAAATGTTTCCATTGATTCGAGGGACGTAAAGAAGGGGGATTTTTTTTTCGCCATTAAAGGCGAGAGGTTCGCCGGCCACGACTTCGTGAAAGAAGTTTACGGAAACGGCGCTGTCGGGGCTCTTGTGGAAGAAAGACGAGCCTCCGGGGTATTGGCCGGTGTAGGGGAAGAATTTATTGTCATAGCCGTACCGGATACTTTAAAGGCGTTGGGAGACGCGGCAGGTTTTTGGAGGAAATCTTCGGGGGTTTTGCTCGTCGCGATAGGAGGCAGTTCAGGCAAAACAACGACCAAGGACATGGCCGCCGCGATACTGGAAAAAAAGATGAGTGTCCTCAAGACGCGGGGAAACATGAATAATCTTATAGGGCTGCCTCTTACGCTTTTTTCCATAGACAAGACGCACGGCGCCGTGGTGGCGGAGCTCGGCATAAGCGTGGAGGGGGAGATGAGCCGGCTTGCCTCGATAGCCGCTCCGGACGCGGCGGTCATAACCAACATAGGAAGGGCGCACCTCGAAGGGTTTAAGGATATGGAAGGGGTGGCAACCGAAAAATTGAAACTCTTCGAGGCAATAAAGGCGGACGGAACGATAGCGATAAACATGGACGACCCGATACTGTCCGTTGTTGCGAAAAGATATTGCGCGAGGAAGAAGCGCCTAC
>JBBTLC010000096.1:0-4144 GCA_038068875.1 Deltaproteobacteria bacterium | reverse complement strand
CTTTGTAAAGGCCCGGCATCTCGGCCGTCTCTCCTCCGACGAGGGAGCATCCCGCGAGTTTGCAGCCCTTTGCTATGCCCTTTATTATAATTGACGCCTTCTTGGCGTCGAGCCTTCCGGTTGCGAAGTAGTCGAGGAAGAAGAGCGGCTCGGCGCCGCTCGTTACTATATCGTTCACGCACATGGCCACGAGGTCTATGCCGATAGTGTCGTGTCTGTCGGCCATGAAGGCAACCTTGAGTTTCGTGCCCACGCCGTCAGTGCCCGACACGAGTACCGGGTCTTTGAGGCGTTTGAACTTCAAGGAAAACGGCGCGCCGAAGCCGCCGACCCCTGCCACGACCCCTTTTGTGTAAGTCGCTTTGGCGAGAGGTTTTATGAGTTTGACGAGTTTTTCGCCTTCGTCTATGGAAACGCCGGATTGTTTGTAAGTGAGAGAACGCTTCATTATATTAAGAGTAAACAAACATCGGTGTGATGTCAATTAGATTGTGGGGGGATTGCGGGGATTTCAGGAAGCCGAATCAAAGTGTTTTTCAATCAACAAAAGACTGTGCGTATGCACATAAAGTTGTGCGGTTTTTTGTTTCCCCTATTCTTAATTTATTTTCGTAACATCACGGAAATTCTGGTCTTTTATGCGTTCTTTCGCGTTGGCACTGATGTTGCATTATAAATAATATGGATTCCCGCTCAAAGGACCGCGGGAATGACAGAAAACGTTTATGGTCTTGCACCATACAAGGACGGGGTCGAGGGCATCATCACGGATAACCTTGAAAAGGAGGCTTGAGAGATGAATATCACTGAAGTAAAAGTTCTGCCTGTGGATGGAGACGAAAGGTTAAAGGCGTTCGTTTCGATGAAGATTGACGATTGTTTCGTGGTGCGCGACATGAAAATCATCAGCGGCGATACCGGCTTTTTCGTGGCCATGCCCGCGAAGAAGCTGAAGGACGGCACGTACAGGGACCTTTTTCATCCTCTGGACAAGGTGACGAGGGATATGGTCGAAAAATGCGTGTTAAGCGAATACAAAAGGGTGGTGGAGCAGGGAGTAAAAAAGGTGATAGGCGCCGGCGCGTAGAAGCGCCTGTAATATATTACGCGAAAAAAATGGCGAGCCGACGTAACGTCGGCTCGCCATTTTTTATTTTTATGCTGGATAAAAAACTTTTTACTTGTTAAAATCGCACAAATTTATAAATGGTGGGCACAGCCCACCCTACACGACTGAATTATTTCGAGGGTAACAACCAAAATGTCATGCCGAACTTGTTTCAGCATCTCGTTTTAAAATAGGAATGATAAAGACAGACCCTGAACCAAGTTCAGGGTGACAAGAGCGGAGGTATCGAGGTGAAGGGGGTTATTCTCGCGGGAGGTCTTGGCACGAGGCTTTATCCGCTTACAAAGGTTACCAATAAGCATCTTCTGCCGATATTCAACGCGCCGATGATATATTATCCGATAAACTGCCTCGTCAATGCCGGCATAAAGGACATATTGATAGTGACCGGCGGCAATAACGCAGGGGACTTTCTGAAACTTCTCGGCAACGGCAAGGAGTTCGGCCTGAAGCACTTGAATTACACCTATCAGGAAGGGGAGGGCGGCATTGCCGAGGCGCTGGGTCTGGCCGAGCATTTCGCCGAGGGGGAGAAAATCTGCGTTGTGCTCGGCGATAACATCATAGAAAAGAACATAAGAGAGCAGGCGCGCGACTTTGAAAAGCAAAAAGACGGCGCAATGATAATCTTGAAGAAGGTGCCAGACCCGAAGCGTTTCGGCGTGCCGGTGTTTGACGACAAAAGGATAGTAAAGATAGAGGAAAAACCCGCGGAACCCAAGTCGGATTACGCGGTAACCGGCCTTTATATGTACGACTCTACGATATTCGACATCATAAAGACCTTGAAGCCTTCCGACAGGGGAGAGTTAGAGATAACCGACGTCAATAACTCTTACATACAAAAGCGGAACCTCGTCTGGCGCGAGTTGGAAGGCTGGTGGACCGACGCGGGGACGTTCTCTTCGCTCCTCTCGGCCAATAAAATGGTGGAGGAGACCGGGGCCAATAAGGTGTAGATTATGAGAGTTATCGTTACCGGCTCTAAAGGAATGCTCGCGAGGGATATGATTCCGGTTCTTAAGGAAAACCACGAAGTTGTGGAATTTTCGAAAGAACTTCTCGACATAACCGATCTTTCCAAAATCGAAAAAATCATCGGCAACGAGAAGCCGGACGTTGTCATAAACTGCGCCGCTTATACTGCCGTGGACAGGGCTGAAAGCGAATCGGAAAAGGCGTACCTTCTTAACGCGAAGGGCCCTGAAATCCTCGCCAAGGCCTGCCATAAGGCCTTAGTCCGGCTTGTTCACGTCTCGACCGACTTCGTCTTCGACGGCAAAACGCCGCGCCCTTACAAAGAGGATGATGAGGTAAACCCCATTGGGGTTTACGGCAAATCGAAGTTAGAAGGCGAAAACGCGATACGCTCTTCAATGGAAAATTACGTGATAGTGAGGACGTCGTGGCTCTACGGGCAGGGAGGCGAGAGTTTCCCGGAAAAGATTTTGTCGAAGGCCTCTGCTCCGCCTGAGGCGGATGAAACCATTTCCGTGGTGTTCGATCAGGTCGGAAGCCCCACTTACGCGGTTGACCTCGCGCGAGCCGTGGAAAGGCTCCTTCCGGCGCCTCCGGGTATGTATCATTTTTCCAATGAAGGGGTCGCGAGTTGGTATGATTTCGCGTACGCCGTTATCGAGGCGTTCAAGAAAAGAAAGGTTGAATTCAAACTCAAGGCCATAAAGCCGGTGCTATCCGGGCAATACCCTACTCCTGCTCCGAGGCCCGCGTACTCGGTCTTGGACAAGGCGAAGTATAAAAGGATAACAGGCATGGATATACCGCATTGGCTGGACGCGGTCGCGAGGTATGCGGAAAGGAAGACCGCTGGTTCCCCCCTTTTTCAAAGGGGGGTAGGGGGGGATTCCCTATGATCGAAGGCGTTGTCGTGAAAGACATTTCTTTCCATAAAGACTCGAGGGGCTGGCTTGCCGAACTCTTCAGGATTGACGAGTTAGGTAAAGAACTGCATCCGCTTATGGGATACGTTTCCATGACGCTTCCAGGGGTTTCGAGGGGGCCGCACGAGCACGTAACTCAGACTGATTATTTTTGTTTTATCGGGCCTTCCGCGTTCAAGGTTTATCTGTGGGATACGAGGAGCGGCTCGAAAACCTTCGGGCAAAAGATGGAATTTATAGCGGGAGAGGCGGAGCCTAAGACCGTTATAGTCCCGCCCGGGGTGGTTCATGCCTACAAGAACATCGGAGCCGTGCCGGGTTTTGTCTTCAACGCGCCGAATAGCCTTTACAAGGGCTTTGGCAGGAAAGAAATCGTGGACGAGATAAGGTACGAGGATAAGCCCGAATCGGGCTTTATCCTTGATTAGACGATAAAAAGGTTACCCCCTTTTACAAAGGGGCTGGGCTCCCGTTGCCGCAAAGCATTGCAACGGGAAGCGGGGGATTAATGAATCTTCTCATAACAGGCGGGGCCGGTTTTATAGGGTCTAATTTTGTCCGTTACATGGCGGACAAATATCCCGGTTACAGAATCGTCAATTACGATATCCTTACCTATGCCGGGAACCTCGAAAGTTTGAAAGACGTCGAGAAAAGGAAAAACTACGTCTTCGTGAAAGGAGACGTGCTTGACGCTAAACTCCTCGGCGAAACATTTCGCGAGTACTCGATAGACAGCGTCGCGCACCTTGCCGCCGAAAGCCACGTTGACCGCTCCATAATGAACCCCGGGGAGTTTTTAAAGACGAACGTCATGGGAACGCACGCCATGCTTGAAGCAACGAGGAGGTACTGGAAGGAAAACCCCTCCGCGACGCGGCGCGTCTTTCTTAACGTTTCAACGGACGAGGTTTACGGCTCCATAGACGAGGGGAGTTTTATTGAAGACTCGACTTACGCTCCCAACAGCCCCTATTCAGCCTCCAAGGCAGGGGCCGACCACCTCGTGCGGGCTTACGGGAAGACCTACGGGCTTCCCGCGATAACGACCCATTGCTCCAATAACTACGGCCCTTATCAGTTTCCCGAAAAACTCATCCCCGTTGTCATATTG
>JBBTLC010000095.1:0-5703 GCA_038068875.1 Deltaproteobacteria bacterium | reverse complement strand
GTCTATCTCAACGCCCCCCGGATATCCGAGCCCGAGAAGTTTCGCGACCTTGTCGAACGCCTCGCCAGCGCTGTCGTCTCTGGTCTGGCCGAGAACTTTCAATTCAGTATAATCCTCCACTAACAAAAGAGCGGTATGCCCGCCGGACACTATGAGGGCGACGAACGGAAAACCGGGAACTTCCTTTTTATCGCCGTCTTCGAGAAACGCGCTCAAGGCGTGGGAGGCTATGTGATTAACCCCGACAAAGGGTTTTTTCTTGGCGTAGCCCACGGCCTTGGCGAACGAAAGCCCGACAAGTATCGAGCCCACAAGACCCGGCCCCTGCGTTACTCCTATGGCGTCAATGTCATCCATCGTAACTCCGGCCCTTTTAAGCGATTCCTCGACTATCGGAATAATCATCTCTATATGCCGCCTCGACGCGAGCTCCGGCACGACCCCGCCGTAGGCGGAATGTATGGCGTCCTGAGACGCGACAACGCTCGAGAGCACAATGCGCCCGTCTTTCACGACCGCGGACGCGGTATCGTCGCATGAGGATTCTATTCCGAGTATGAGCATTGCCTGTTATCCCTTCGATATCTCTCGCATTGCCGTGAGGAACTCCTCGATTTCCTCATGGGTGTTAAAATACCCGGGGCTTACCCTCGCTGTCCCATGAGGAAAAGTAAGCGCGTTTCTATGCGCGTCCGGCGCGCAGTGTATGCCGCATCTCATCATGATTGAGAACTTGGAATCAAGCATGATGCCGACATCAATCGGGCTTTTCCCTTCGACAATGAACGACACAAGGGAAACCCTCGACCCTGCGTCAAGAGGGCCTACCACCTTTATTCCGGGCATATCCTTAAACCCGTCGAGTATGTGCGTAACAAGCCCGGTCTCGCGAAGCCTTATCTTTTCCACTCCTTCTTTTAAAACAAACTCCACCCCCGCGCCGAGCCCGCCGACTCCCGGCGTGTTTATCGTCCCTGTCTCGAACCTATCCGGAACATCTAACATAACGTCAGCCTCTCCCGTGCCTCCGTCAAGCAGAGGTTCAAAATCAAGCCCTTCCCTGAGATAGAAAAACCCGGTTCCCTGCGGGCCGAAGAGGGCCTTATGGCCGGTCGCTATCAGAATATCTATGTTATCCTTAAAAACGTCTATCGGAATCACCCCTGCGGTCTGCGCCGCGTCAACAACGAAGGTTATTCCCTTCTTCTTCAACATCTTGCCGATATCCCTTACGGGCTGTATCGCGCCTATCACGTTGGAGGCGTGCACCATTACGACAAGGCGAGTCTTAGGGGTTATGGCCTTTTCTATGTCCGAAACAACAACAAGGCCCGGCACCTTGCCCGATACCTTGGTTATCGAAACTCCTTCTCTTTCAAGCCTCGCGAGAGTCCTCACCACCGAATTATGCTCGAAGGAAGTCGTTATCGCGTGGTCTCCTTTTTTTAAGAGTCCCTTCAAGACGACGTTTATTGCCTCGGTCGCGTTTTTCGTGAAAACGACGCGCGACGAATCAGCGATATTAAAGAGAGACGCCACGGATTCGCGGGCGGAAAAAACCACCCTCCCCGCCTCTATGGCCATCCTGTGGCTCCCGCGTCCGGGATTTCCGCCTATGTGCCTCAAGACCTCGTCAATCCTCTTGCAAACGGAATCCGGCTTCGGAAAAGACGTCGCGGCGTTATCGAGATATATCATAAAATCACCTTTTGGTTACGTAGGGCAAGGCTTTAGCCTTGCAGGAAGCATTAAAAAAAGACGCAGACCTAAAGGTCTGCCCTACGCAGGAATGAAAAAACATACGGTTACCTTTTGCTTATATGATAGCACGGAGTTTTTTGGAGGGCTATATTTTTTTGGCGGATTCCATTCGGCGGGAAAACTATTTTACCGCGTCAAGAATTCTCAAGAGTTCGGTAACGGTGGTTACCGGCGGAAGGCACGCCCCGCTCTTGCACACGTAAACAGCGGCCTTGCCGCCCACCCGGGATACGCCCTTTATTGAAGGCGATAGTCCGGACAGGCACTCCGACTCGAAGTTTGAGGGCATGAAAAGCAAAACCCTGTTCAAAACGAAACTCCGCGATAGCGCGTTAATCAAGGCTTCGGTATCCGGTTCTCCGCGCTGCCCTGCTATCGCTATATGGTAGGAAGGCCCAAGCATGAAATCCACTGCCGAAAGAAGATGCAGGTGCGCCGACGGCACCTCCTTTATCCTCGCGGACGCGAAACGCACGGCGTCCTCGGCGATTTTCAAAAGGTTTTTATCGCCTGTAATGAGCCAGAGCCTGAGAAGGTTATGCACTGTTACCGAATTTCCCGAGGGAAACGCGCCGTCGTAAAATTCCTTCTGCCTCACAAGGACTCTTTCCGCGGTATCAGAAGTAAGATAAAATCCGCCTCTCTTGTCGGAAAAACGGCTTATCACAACGTCGTTAAGCCTCATGGCCTCGAACAAAAACTCCTCCTCAAAGGTTGTCTCGTAGAGTTCGAGAAACCCCCAGACTAAGAACGCGTAATCCGCGAGGAATCCCTCGGCCGAGACCGGAAAACCCCCATAAAGGTGAAGCAATCCGCCGCCCTTTGTCTTCATGTTTTCGAGCGCGAACCTTGCCGCGGCCTTTGCCGCGGCTGCGTACCTCGGCATGGAGAAAGCCCTCGCGCCCATGGAAAGGGCCGCTATCATGACTCCGTTCATGTCTGTTAATATTTTATCGTCTTTCATGGGGCGCGCTCGAAGGCTCCTCTTTGAGCGGAGTTTTTCCCGCATGGAATAAAATCGAGACCTAAAATCCTCTATTGCCATGCCGAGCTTAACGGCGTTTCTCTCGATTGTCCCTGTCATGTAAAGGACGTTCTTGCCGGTCTTCTCTCCTGTTGCCTCGTCCAAAAAGTTGCCGTTTTTTTCGACGTTAAAGACTTTAGCAATGAATTCCGCGTCGTCTTTACCCAAGGCGTCGCAAAGTTCCTCCTCATTCCATAAATAAAACTTGCCCTCCACTCCTTCGCTGTCAGCGTCCTCTGCGCACCAAAAGCCTCCCTCGCTCGAAGTCATGTCTTTTAAAACGTAATCGAACGCGTCTTTTGCCATGTCCTCGTAAAACGCGTTGCCTGTAGCGAGGTACGCCTCGACAGAGGCCATTCCTATTACGGCCTGGTCGTAGAGCATCTTTTCGAAGTGCGGAAGTTTCCATTTGGCGTCGGTGGAGTAGCGGTGAAACCCTCCTCCTATATGGTCGCGTATGCCTCCGAGGCCTATGCCCCGGAGCGTCGCCTCGGCCATCTCGAGGGCATGAACGTTATTGCCCCTTTTCCAGTACCGAAGAAGAAAGAATATATTGTGAGCTGAAGGAAATTTCGGCGAGCCGCCGAACCCTCCGTGACGGAAATCGAAGTTCTCCTTCAGTTCGCGGAACGCCTCGCTAAGAATACTCTCTCCCACGTCTCCGTTTTGATCGAAGATATAATCTTCGATCTTGGAAAGTGTCGCGATTACCGCCTCTCCGGCCTTGATGATATTTTGCCGTTCGTTCTTCCACGCCCTTTCTATATCAGGGACGAGTTCCATTAAACCTAACCCTCCCATGCCTCCTTCTTTCGGCAAATAGGTGGCGGCGAAAAAAGGCTTCTTGTCGGGAGTAAGTATCATTGTAAGAGGCCATCCGCCCTTGCCGGTCATGGCGTAGGACGCGGTCATGTAAACCGAATCAATATCGGGCCGCTCCTCCCTGTCAACCTTTACGCAGACGAACGCGTTGTTAAGCAAGGCGGCAACCTCCTCGTCCATGAAAGATTCTCTTTCCATCACGTGGCACCAGTGGCAACTCGAATACCCTATTGAGAGGAATACGGGCTTGTCTTCTCTTTCCGCCCTCTCGAAGGCATCAATTCCCCAAGGGTACCAGTCAACGGGATTTTCGGCGTGCATGAGAAGGTAAGGGCTTTTTTCTTTCGCGAGTCTGTTTGACATGGCTTATGTATCGAGTATAGCGGATAGAGAGGAGTCCGCAAGAGGGGGAAGGTAGCCCCCTCGCCCCTTTGGGGGAGAGGGTTGGGGTGAGGGGAAAGAACCGTTCGTCCTTCGATAGTTCGACAAGCTCACTACTCAGGACGAACGGCTCTAACGGTGTAAGCGGCTCCCTACTTATACTTCACCTTGAAAGCCAACAGCACCGCGACCAAAACGAACGTCAGTAAATTAAAAAGAACGATGGGCAAAGAATCTATCATAAACCCGTACGCTATCCAGACGACTATGCCGGTCTCCAAAACCACAAGGGTAATCAAAGAAAAATCCCGCGCCGACCTTGTCTTCCACGTCTTAACGACCTGCGGCACGAAAGATATTGTCGTAAGAGTTCCGGCTATAAGACCCAGAAAAGTTATGCCGTCCATTAAATCCCCCCTCCCCCCCTTTGTAAAAGGGGGGAACCTTTCAGATAACCGCCCTGTCAAGCGTCCTGTACTGCACTGCCTCGGCTATGTGAGAAGGAAGTATCGCCTCCAAGCCTTCGAGGTCCGCGATGGTGCGCGCCACCTTCAGTATCCTCGTGTAGGCGCGGGCCGAAAAGCCGAGCTTCTCGACGACGCTTTCAAGGAGCCTTATCGACTCATCGCCGACGTGACAGTATTTTTTTAACTGTTTCGAACTCATCCTGCTGTTGGAGTATATGCCTGTTCCTTTAAACCGCCCTGCCTGAGTCCTCCGCGCCGCGTTGACGCGGTCTCTTACCTCGCAGGACGTCTCGCCCTTTCTCTCGTCGCGGAGTTCTCCGAACCTCACCCTCGGCACGTCCACGTGTATGTCTATCCTGTCAATGAGAGGGCCTGATATCTTCGAGCGGTACCTCTGTATCATCGGAGGAGTGCACATGCATTCCTTCAAGATGTCGCCGAGATGCCCGCAAGGGCACGGGTTCATGGCGCAAACGAGCATGAAGCTCGCCGGATAAGTCAGCGTTACCGCGGCGCGGGCGATGGTTACCGTCCCGTCCTCGACAGGCTGTCTTAATGCTTCGAGCACGTTTTTCTTGAACTCAGGCAGTTCGTCCAAGAAAAGCACCCCGTTATGAGCGAGACTCACCTCGCCGGGCCTCGGTATATGGCCGCCTCCTGTAAGGCCCGCGTCGGATATTGTGTGATGGGGGGAGCGGAACGGCCTCGCGGTTACAATGGCCTTTCCGTTAACTAACATTCCGGCGACGCTGTGCACGCGGGTCGTTTCAATCGCCTCGTCGAGCGTCATGTCGGGAAGAATCGTAGTGAGGCGCCGGGCCAGCATGGTCTTTCCCGAGCCGGGCGGGCCTATCATGAGGACGTTATGCCCTCCGGCGGCCGCGACCGTAAGAGCCCTTTTTACGTGTTCCTGCCCCTTGACGTCGCTTATGTCGCTGCCTTCTCCCGAAGCTAAAGCGAAATATGACTCTATGTCTATGCTCGTTTCGGGAATATCCTTCGTTCCGTTTAAAAACTCGACCACTTCCCCGAGGCTCTTGACCCCGTGAACCGGCACGCCTTTGCATACCGCCGCCTCTTCCCTGTTTTCAGCCGGAACTATTATTTTTTTACCGAGTTTTTTGGCGAGAACCGCGCTCGAAAGCGCGCCGCGCACCGCCCTTACCCCTCCGTCGAGGGAAAGTTCTCCAAGGATTAAAAATCCCGTGATGTCTTTGCTTTTATGACGCCCATGGTTTTAAGCAGCCC
>JBBTLC010000094.1:0-1842 GCA_038068875.1 Deltaproteobacteria bacterium | reverse complement strand
GGCATACGTATAAATTAACATAAGAGGCGTTTTGAGGCAACGGTAAAACCGTTTGGGTAGTGAGCCCTCTGCTATTAAGTTGCAATGCCGCTCGAATTTTGCTATTTTATGGCATCATGGCCCTTAACGTAGTATTCGTATCGTCGGAGATAATACCCTTTGCAAAGACCGGAGGCCTTGCCGACGTCGCAGGCTCCCTCCCTCTCGCCCTTAAGAAACTCGGTTGTAACGTTACTCTCTTCATGCCTCTTTACAGGGAAGTCCGCGAAAAAAAGCTCATGGGCGAATCCACCGGCAAACATATTCCGGTAATGGTCGGGCGAAGAGAGGTCGTCTGTGAACTCTATAAAAGCGAGCTCGAAGGAATTCCGGTTTATTTCCTGAGAAAGGACGAATACTTCGACAGGAGTTATCTTTATTCCATGCCCGAGGGGGATTACTTCGACAACCTCGACAGGTTCGTTTGTTTTTCAAAGGGCGTTTTGGAATCGCTCCTCGCCTTAGGCATAAAGCCCGACGTCATACACGTAAACGACTGGCAGTCTTCTCTCATACCGGCGTACATAAAGGGCGTTTACGGTTACCACTTTGCCGATACCGCAACCCTCCTCACAATCCACAACATAGCCTATCAGGGGCTTTTCGATAAGGAGTTTTTCGACCTTACAGGCCTCCCTCCGGAGTTTTACGGCGTCGATGGGTTAGAGTTCTGGGACAAGATGAGTTTACTTAAGGGCGGCATAATCTATAGCGACATGGTTACGACCGTGAGCCAAGGATACAGTAAGGAGATACAAACCCCGGAGTACGGTTACGGCCTCGAAGGGGTGTTGAGCAAAAGGAGCGATGTGCTTCACGGCATATTAAACGGGGTTGATTACGGGGTATGGAATCCGAAGACGGACAAGTTTTTGGCGGCTAATTACGACTCGAAAAGCCTTAAGGCCAAGGCTGTGTGCAAAAAGGACTTGCTAAAAGAGTATTCATTGAATCTCCCGGAAAACTCCCCTCTCATAGGCATCATATCGAGGCTCGCCGACCAGAAGGGCTTCGACATACTCTCCAAGGCAATGGAAGAGTTGATGGCGCTCGATATAGGGATTATAGTGCTCGGCACCGGAGAGAAAAAGTATCACGAACTCTTTATCGAACTTGCCAAACGTTATCCGAAAAAACTCGGAGTTAAGATAGCCTTTGATAACGCGCTTTCCCATAAGATAGAGGCGGGGTGCGATATGTTCCTCATGCCGTCCAGGTACGAGCCCTGCGGCCTTAACCAGATATACAGCCTGCGCTACGGAACAATTCCTATTGTCAGGGCGACGGGCGGACTCGACGACACCATAAAGGATTATAACAAGGGCGAGGGAAACGGGTTCAAGTTCGTTGAATACTCCGAAGACGCGCTTGTCGCCAAGGTGAAAGAGGCCGTTACGGTCTATTCCGACAAAAAGGCGTGGCAGACGCTCCAGAAAAAGGCCATGAGCGAGGATTTTTCCTGGGACGTTTCAGCCGGAAAATACGTGGAACTTTACGAACTTGCCATTAAAAAAGCCTCTAAGTCTTAGCCCGGCTTAATCTTCCCCTACTGCACAAAACTTACTCATCCCTGCCTTTAAAAAAAACACCTCAATTCGGATTTATTCAAAAAACCGTCTGATAGACCATCTAAAAAGTCCGATATTGTCACCCTGAACTTGGTTCAGGGTCTCGTAAGCATTTGATTCTATTAGATGCTGAAACAAGTTCAGCATGACATTTTTCTCTGTTTTCCCCTTTACGACACAGTCTCTCAGGGGCGAGGGAAATAATGGGTAGTATTATAACGTTGACACTCCCGAA
>JBBTLC010000093.1:0-7049 GCA_038068875.1 Deltaproteobacteria bacterium | reverse complement strand
CTACTTCTTTCAACCATCGGACGTAAGAGACATGACGTTCATGGTCTATAAATACCCGGCAAAGGACGACGACAGGTGGCTCTTCGTTCCGGCCATAAACATGGTGAGGCGCATCGCGGCGCAGGATAAGAGGTCGCGCTTCGCCGGATCCGACTTCACGTACGAGGACGTCTCCGGCCGCGACATAGAGGACGACGTCCACACCCTCGTGAAAGAAGACAAGCAGGGCGGCAAAGACGTCTATCTCGTAAAGAGCATTGCTCGGGCCAAGGACTCGGAATTCAGCAAAAAACTCTCGTGGATAGACAAAGGGAATTTCCTGCCGCTTAAGGAAGAGTACTACGACAGGAAAGACGAACTCGTAAAAATATTCACGGCTGACGAGATAAAAGACGTATCGGGTTTCCCGACCGTAATGAGAAGGACGATGAAGAATCTAAAGACGCAACATTCGAGCGAAACCACGTTCAATAAAGCCGATTATAACATGGGCATCGAGGACAGCCTCTTTTCCGAAAGGTTCCTTAAAAACCCGCCAAAAAAGAACATCGAGTAAGGATGAGCGCCTTGAAACGATTTTGCTTCCACGCAATAGCGTGCCTCGCCACGCTTTTTTCGCAAAGCGAAACGTCCTTCGCCTTTGATTTGCCGATTCACGGCTTTGCGCAGGGCAATTACTCGGCTGACACGAAAGAGGCGAACCCCGACGGAAAAAACTTCAAATGGGCCGAAGAAAGGTTTCAGTTAAAACTCGACCTATCGCCGGAGAACTACGAATTTTCCATAAAGCAGGACTTTTCCCATGACGGAGTTGATACAGTATGGCGCGGAGAAACAAGAGAGGCCTATGCCGGGTATTCGGCGGAAGGCTTCGACCTAAGAGCCGGACGGCAAATATTCACGTGGGGAACAGGAGACCTCGTTTTCATTAACGATGTTTTTCCGAAAGATTACGAGGCGTTCTTTTCAGGAAGGCCGCTCGAGTACATGAAAAAAGGCGTTGACTCGCTAAAGGCCGGACTCTACGCAGGAAATATTTCTTTAGAAGCAATAGTAATACCGTTTTTCGAACCCAATAACTACCCGTCACGAAAAAGATTTCACCTCTTCGACCCCATGGCCTCGGTCATTGACAGGCATACAAACGAACCTTCCTCGACTCTCGAAAACACAGAAATAGCGTTAAGGGCCTACGGTAATTCTTTTGACTACGACGCATCGTTATATGTCTATAAAGGCTTTTACAGATCTCCGTCCTTTTTACCCGACAGCATGTCCGCCCCGGCAAAGCTCACAGGCTTCTACCCGAAGATGAACTCCTACGGGACATCTATTCAAGGAAGGGCCCTTGACGGGGTATTAAGCGTTGAGGCAGGCTACTACGATTCGAGAGACGATAAAAACGGCTCTGATCCGATTATACCGAACTCTGAGGCAAGGATCCTATTAGGCTACCAAAGACAGATGTGGGGAGATTTTACGGCATCGCTTCAATACTACGCCGAATATATGCTCGACTATTCGAAATACAAAAACACCCTTCCTGCCGGATTCCCGAAAAGAGACAGAGTTCATACGCTCGTTACCGCGCGGCTGACGCAGTTTATGAAATACCAGACAGTGAGGCTTTCTTTATTTTCGTTTTACAGCCCCTCGGACGAAGACTATTTTATAATACCTGAAATTAAATATAACTTAAGCGACAGCGTATGGATAGCGGCGGGATACAATATCTTCGGAGGCAAAAAAGAAACTACCCAATTCGGACAGTTCGACAGGGACGATAATCTATACGGACAGATGAGGTATGAGTTCTAAATTATTTGACAGGCTGGACGCCTGAATTATCGGAATTGATAAACTTTAATACAACCTGTAAAATCCCCCTCACACCGCTATCTGAAGATCTATCATGTCGTAGCCAACCGTAGGGGTGGAAAGTTTCCTCCCGGTTTTCTTCCTCTTCATGTCAACGAGGCCGAGTTCTTCGAGTATCTCTATGTCAGTAACTATCGCCTTCATGTCCCTTTTCGCAAGCCGCGCTAATTCCTGCAGGCTCTCAGGATGTTTTTCTTTTATCAAACGCAAGAGTTCAAGCCTCTTGGTCGTCAAGGCCTTTCTAAAGCCTTCTATGCTCTCGAAATAAACCCCTTTCTCCTTTTTTACCTTTTCGCCCCGCTCTATCGCTTCTCCGGCCTTCACAAAATCCTCAAGGACTTCTTTAACGCTTTTTATGCCTATTCTTACCTTTCGCACCTTCATTGCTTCCCCTCCTTGTATTCCTTCACATCCCTTTGGAAATCCTCCGAAAGTTTTCTCAGGGTCGTAAAATCATACGGCTCTGTTTCCTAGCCGTAATGCCTGTGGTCTCCCTTACCCTCGGCATTGTCGTAACCGATAACGCGCTTACCTTTTACAATGTAAACAAGAGAATATTTATAGCCGTGCGGCTTATCAGGCGAGGGATTTACCCGCCACATCTTAACCTCTATGATGTTGCCTGTGCCGTCTTCCCTATCCTTTATGTGCCTGACAAGAACGCCATTCATTAGTGGTATGATATACCATCTATAGTTAATTGTCAATAACCTTTAAATCGCTTTTCTATTACGCGTGCTTTCCCGACATCCCTCTAAAAAAACCTTCTCATGATAAATTTCCGTACCTCTTCAAACGTGAGAAGCGCGACCGGGAATACCGCGAGTATAAGCCAGTGGGACGCTCCGAGCTTCGCTAAGCCGAAGACCCTCTGAAAGACCGGCGTATAAATAAGCATTAAAAGGAGCGCGACTTCCGCCGCTATGCCGAAAAGCACGAAGCGGTTTTTAAAAAATCCCGATGTAAAAACCGACTCCCTCTCTGTCCTGCACGCGAAGACATTTCCGATTTGGCTCGCCACGATTCCCGCGAGGCTCATTGTCGTAGCGGTCGCGTAAACAGTTCCGCTCGTTGCCATGTCCATTCCGGGCGCCCAGCCGCTCAAACGGTAAGAAATAAAGAAACCGCCGAGACACAGCGCCGCCTCGATGGGACCTAAGAAAAGATACGCCCTCGCGAGTACGGCGAAATCCAGAAGCCTCTTATCCCTCCTCCTCGGCGGAATTTCCATGATTCCCTTTTCAGGCCGCTCTGCGCCGAGCCCCAACGCTGGTAAAACGTCGGTGCCGAGGTCTACCGCGAGTATCTGCATTACCGTAAGGGGGAGAGGAATCTTGAAAATAACGAAGGCTATGAAGGGCACAATCTCCGGGATGTTGCTCGCGAAGATGTAGGTGACGAACTTCTTTATGTTCGAGTAAACGGCCCTTCCCTCCCTTATCGCCTCGACTATCGTCGCGAAATTATCGTCCGCCAAAACCATGTCCGAAGATTCCTTGGCAACGTCGCTTCCGCGAAGCCCCATCGCGATGCCGATGTCGGCCTTCTTGAGGGCGGGCGCGTCGTTGACTCCGTCACCGGTTACGGCCACTACGTGCCCCTGATGCTGGAAGGCCGACACTATCCGGAGTTTGTCCTTGGGCTGAACCCTCGCGAATATCACGTCTCCCTTCACGGCCTCCAAAAGGGCGCGGTGGTTCATGGCTAAAAGCTCAATGCCCGTAACGACTCGCGTGGAATCAGCGGCAAGTCCGAGTTCGCGGCCGACGGACAACGCGGTTATGCCGTAATCCCCGGTTACCATAACAACCTTTATTCCGGCCCTCTTGCAATCCTCTATCGCTTTTTTCACCTCAGGCCTCGGCGGGTCGAACATGGCCGCGAGGCCGATAAAGGTAAGGCCTTTTTCAATCTCCGCCTCGGTATAAGAGGCCGCGCCATTGCTAAGGGGCTTCATCGCCATTGCCAAAACCCGCAATCCATTTTCCGCCATACTGTCGAATTCTTCGAGTATCTTCGCCCTATCCGAATCCTCCATGCGTCTTATTGTTCCGTCATAATAAACATCCGAGCAGAGTAGAAGCGTCTCTTTCGGAGAGCCTTTGACGAACGCCGTCACCCCGTGCCTTCCTCCGTGAACGGTCGTCATTCTTTTTCGTATCCTCTCGAACGGCAGATGCGCGAGCCTCGGATTTTCTTCCCGCAGTCTCTTTGAATCAAACCCGCATTTTCCCGCGGCAACGACGAGCGCGCCTTCGGTCGGGTCTCCTGATACGGTCCACACGGAAGAATGTTTGTTCGGGCTCATGAGGCTTGAGTTGTTGCAAAGCAAGGCGGCCTTCAAAAGAAGCCTTACGCCGTCTCTTTCCATGGCCGCTTCGGTTAAGGGCTCCCCGCCTCTCGTGAAATCCCCGGCCGGCTCGTAGCCGCGGCCGCTCAAGTCAATCTTTTTTCCGCTCGCGTAAAGCGTAACCACCAGCATCTCGTTCGAGGTAAGGGTGCCGGTCTTGTCCGTGCATATGACGGTAGTCGAGCCGAGCGTCTCCACGGCCGAGAGCTTTTTCACTATGGCCCGCCTCGCGGCCATCCTCTTGACGCCCATTGCGAGAGATAGGGTTACGGTCGGCAAAAGCCCCTCTGGCACGTTCGCCACTATTATGCCTATGGCGAAGATGAAGCTCTCGAAGAACGTGAGGCCCGCGACGTTATACCCGAGAAAGAAGAAAATGATTCCAAGGGCGGACGCGATAACGGTAACGACCTTCGTCACTCTCGCCATCTCTTTTTGAAGAGGGCTCATGTCGGGCCCTATGGCCTGAGTCATGTACGCGACCTTGCCTATTTCCGTATCCATGCCCGTTGCGGTAACGACCATCGTGCCCGCCCCGGAAAGGACGCTCGTTCCGGCGAAGACGAGATTAGGCACCTCGGTCCATATAAAATTCTTTCCGTCCTCGACAGGCTCGGACATCTTATACACGGGCTTGCTTTCGCCGGTTAGGGCGCTGTTATTGACCCTCATCTCATCGGTCGAAACGAGCCTGCCGTCAGCCGGAATAGCGTCCCCTTCTTCCAACTTCAAGACGTCTCCCGGCACGAGAAGTTCAGCGTCGAGATCCATGACGGAGTCCTCCCTCACCGCCTTTACCTTTTGAGGAAGGAGTTTTTCGAGAAACTCGACCGCCCTCTCGGCCTTGTACTCCTGCCAGAAACTGAAGGAGGCGTTTATGACTATGACAAGGAATATCGCGAAACCGAGCTCGCTCATGCCGGCTATGAAAGACATTGCCCCGCCCGCCCAGAGCAAGACCGCGAAGAGATTAAAGAAAAGATTATTTAAAAAATCCTTAAGAAGCCTTCCTTTTTCTATGCGCTTAAGCACGTTCGGCCCGGTAAGTTTAAGCCTTCGCCCCGCCTCCTCGTTAGTAAGACCCTTTGGAGACGTCGAAAGCTCGGCGAACACCTCGTCCTTGGAAAGGGGAACATAAAACGACCTGCCTCCGCCTTCTTCCCTCTTTACTGCCTTTTTCACGTCATCCTGGGTTTTTGCCGCAAGCACGGCGTGGCGGAAACTCCTGTCGAGCAAAAACCCCTCCACCCTCGACATAATCCGAAGATGCGTGCCGCTCTCTTTCATGGGAGACACTATGAGAAAGAATATGTTTATGCGGTATTTTTTTTTCTTCGGAAGGGGTATGCCGCGCTTGGAGATTGAAACGGCTATCATCACGTCGTCCACGCCTTCGGAAAGGCAGTGGAAAATGGCGGAATTGGTGCCGAAAAGCACTCCCTCCATGCTCTCGTGCTCTTTCAAGTCGCAAAACGCCTTCTCGCCGGCCGGGATGTTCTTGAAAAGGAGCGCAGACATCTCCGTCAAGACCCCGTCATGGTCTTTGGACTTTACGTTGAGCGATATGGCCGAAAGGCGTTCCGATACGTCCATAAGGAATATATTAACACAAAAAAGACGAAGCGCTAATATCCGTCAAAAACCTGAACCTTGCTCAAACCGTTTTTGAACGAAGGTCCGCGCCCTGACGGGCGCAAAATTGAATGCTCGGGCGGGAATGTAGTCAACGGCAAGGGAAATAAATGGAAAACATGAAATTCAGGAAATGATAAAACCGAAAGGAAGGCAAATTTCTCCTCAATCCTCTTCAACCTCTACAAAGTTTTCCTTGGATGCGCTGCAATCAGGGCATTTTTCAGGCGGGTCGCCGCACTGGCCGTGACAGGTATGAATATAGCCGCAGATAAGACATTTGTAAACCAGCTCCATTTCCATACTTAGCGCTCCTCTTGCTTTTGTGTATATTGTATATAGGGACACATCCCAATTTCTTTGATCTTTATATTGCGGCAAGAATACCAGCGGAAGGACGAACTGTCAATAAAAACTACAATTTTGCGTAACGCTACGCAGTATGCAAAAATAAAAAGGCAGGGCTTACGCCCTGCCTTGGTTTATCTGTTTTCGATCATCATTTAATCCGGCGCAACGTTTAAGGTTAGGCCGTCGCTGTTTTCTTTTTCTTTGCCGAAACCTCGGCGGGCGCGGCCTTTTTCGCCGGAGCCGCCTTCTTTTTCTTCGCCTTTGCCGGAGCCGCGGCAGTGGCGGTCTCGGCCTCGCCGACTAACTCTATTATCGAAACAGGCGCGTTGTCGCCCGGCCTGTAACCTATCTTAAGTATCCTCGTGTAGCCGCCGTTTCTTTCCTTGTACTTGGGCGCGATTTCATCGAAAAGCTTTGTAACCACTTCCTTCTTTCTCATGAAGGCCATGGCCCTTCTCCTCGAAGCCACGTCCCCCGCCTTGCCGAGGGTTATCATCCTCTCGGCGTAATAGCGGAGTTCCTTGGCCTTTGGCATTGTGGTCTTAATCCTGCCGCTCTCAAAGAGCGAGTTTGTCAGGTTGGCCATCAAACACCTGAAATGGCCGAGAGGCCTCGAAAAACGCTTATCGTCTCTATTGTGTCTCATAAATCTCCCCTTACTCTACTTCCTTCTTTTCGGTGCCCATCTTATCGAGATCTTTTCTCGACGGGAATCCGTCTATCTTCTGCCCGAAATCGAGCCCCATCTGCTGGATAATCTCTTTTATCTCGTTAAGGGATTTTCTGCCGAAGTTCTTTGTCTTGAGCATCTCCTGCTCCGTCTTCTGCACCATCTCGC
>JBBTLC010000092.1:0-1422 GCA_038068875.1 Deltaproteobacteria bacterium | reverse complement strand
GGAGGTCCATTTGCTCTTCGCGTCAATTGCCTCGGAAAGACTCCTTATGGTGCCAATGAAGAGGTCGTCCAAATCTTTCAAGAGCCTCGCGTTCTCGAGCGCAACTGATATCTGGTTGGCTATGCTCTCCAATGTGGAAAGGTCTTTTTGCCCGAAGGCCGCGGCGCGTCTGCTTCCGATCGTCATAACCCCCGTAATCCCGTCCTTCAAGACAAGAGGCACCCTTATCTGAGAGCGGAATCCCTCCCTGACAAAAGAGGCTTCGATTGGCAAGAGATCTTCCGTATCGGCAAGGTTGGCGGTGTATTGAGGCCTGCCTGTCTTTACGACCTCCGTAACGCTCGTGTCCTCGAATCTCACGAACGCGCCTTTCTTAAGAAAACTCACTCCAAAACCAGCCTCATAGGTAAACCCTCCGCGCGCCCTGTCAACGAGCGCGACCGTCACCCTGTCGCACGAAATGAGCCTCGTTACCATGCGCGCCGCCACCTCGACTATCTCATTCGAGTCGAGGGTCGAAAGAAGCGCCCTGTCAATCTCGCGCATCGCGCTTATGGTCTCCACCTTGGCCGACAGTTCAAGGCTCCTGTCAACGCTCTCTTTGTAAAGCCTCGCCTCATCGAGCGCCGTAGATACCTCGAAGGAAATTCCTTTCATGAGGGCCTTTGCGCGTTCCATGAATTTTATTTCTCTACGCCCGCCGCTTTTCAAAAAAACGCCTATCAAGAGGCCGAGCATCCCCGCCCTGCCCTCAAGATGCATGATAAAGAGCGTCTCTATGTCTCCAATAAGGGATAGGACTGAACCATGGAGTTTATCCATCGCCGGCAAATTAAAAACAGTCTCGCCTCTTACGGCGTCTTCGACGAAGCCGGCTTTGGGTGAAAGAACCTCGGTTTTAAAAATAGGCACAAACTCGGTCAAAAGCCCTGCGCACTGAGAAGGACGGTATGTCTTATCCCTCTTATCCCAAAGATAGGAAAGGCATACGTCCGCGGCCATAATCTTAAGACAACGGTTCGTAACGTCCTGCATCATTCTATCCATGTCCGTCTTGTTGCTCACGGCATCGGCTATGGAAAGAAGGCCTCCGGTGATTTCAAGTTCGCTCCTCAGTTTCTCTTCCGAGGCCTTTACGTCGGAAAAAAGCATGGAATTCATGATATAGACGGCGCACTGGTTGGCGAAGGTCTCGAGTTGCATCGCCTCGGTGTCCGAAAACTTATCCTTATCCGAATAAACATTGATGACCGCGAGGCCTTTGCCGTCTTTTACTATGGGAAACGCCGCGCTCGATTTATATCCCCTTTTTACGGCATTATCCCTCCACGGAGCGTAACGGGGATCGTTCAGGATGTCGTTCTGTATCTCAGGCTTTTTGTTTTTAACCGCCCTTCCGCTCGGCCCTTGACCTAACTCCGA
>JBBTLC010000091.1:0-4991 GCA_038068875.1 Deltaproteobacteria bacterium | reverse complement strand
TCCCTGCGCTGATTTTCTCGAAAGTCTTGTTAAACTCTCGGGGTGCGACCCCGGATGGCTCCTCGCAGGCGAAGCGGAGATTATTGAAGTGCCGTCGGGCGGGGATATTCCGGGAAGCGACTACATACTCGTGCCGCGGGTAAGCGGCGAGATCGCCGCCGGAGAAGGGCTTGCGCCTGAGCCATCGGTTGAAATACGAATCGCCTTCAGGCGGGACTGGATACAAAAAAAGGGCGACCCTAAAAACATGTCCCTCATCCGGGTTCGCGGCGACAGCATGGAGCCGACGCTTTTTTCAGGGGATACCGTGCTCATTGACCACGGAAAAAACTACCTCGACCCCGAAGGCGGCCTCTACGCCATAGCCGTAGACGGACTGATAATGATAAAAAGGCTTCAGCCCCTTCCCGACAAAAAAATCCGCGTCATAAGCGACAACCTGAAATATGTTACCTATGTCGCGACGCCTGAACGGATGCACATAAACGGCAAGGCGGTGTGGTTCGGAAGGGAAATAGATTGATAAGATAATCATCGCATGGAAAAGCCGTTCGTCCTGAGCCTGTCGAAGGACTAACGGCTAAGCAATCTCGTCAGTTGAAACGAGATTGCTTCGTCCGCCGATAATAATGGCGGACTCGCAATGACATAAACAAAGGGACGGCGTTAAACATATCAAAGAGCAAACACCCGACCCGCCCCATGAGGCTAGTACCCTTCACATGGAAGACAAGAAAATCTTCGGCCTCCACAGAAACGTATTCTTCGCCGACCGCGTAGGTCTCAAAAAAATGCTTATCGCGGGCTTTTTGGTTTACTCCGCCATATACGCGGGGTTCGCCGCAACCTCCGGGAAGACCGCTCTTATAACTCTTTTTCTTGCCTATGGAATATTCAAAGGCCTGAGCGACGGAACGCAAAGGGCGTACCTCGCCAGGATAACGACTCAGGAACGCGCCGGAACGGCCTTCGGCCTCTTTCACACCGTATCGGGGATTATGCTTCTTCCGGCGAGCATCATAGGCGGGTATCTGTGGGATAAAACCGGACCTGAAGCGACGTTTCTCTACGGAAGCCTGCTCTCGATGATAGCCGCAGTAATATTCATGTTGCCTTCGAGAAAACGCCCGGCGTCTGTCTGACGTAGGGCAAGGCTTTAGCCTTGCTCAAAGACGCAACCCTAAAGGGTTGCCCTACGAAAACAAAAAATAAGCCTTGCCTATTTTGTCATTCCCGCGGTCTTTTGAGCGGGAATCCACGTCTTTAAAATAAAAAAAACTCCGGATTCCCCGACCCATGCTTCGTCCGCCCGCCTAAGACGGGCGGAGTGCCCCGAACCTCGGGAATGACAAGATAAAATAAGCCCACGGGCATTAAGGGGGTTTCTCTTCAAGCCCTACCTCGTAAGTTCTCCCCTTACGTCTCCGAAAAGGACTATGTCCTTTGCGACGGCCTTTATTGGCACGAGTTCTTTGTCAAAGAATATTTTAACGAGGCCGCTCGATGAATCGAAAAGGTCTTTATCCAGCCTCGCGTCAGCGAGATAGGCAATCTCTTCTTTTTCGCTTCCGTCCTTCGGAGCGGAACGGATGTCCATGTCTATGTCAACCTCCTGCCCCTTGGCCTTTGGAAAAGTCTTTATCCGAAACTTCTTGTTTTCCTCAACCTTGCCGTAAGCGCCGTAACGGAAATTATAAAAGGCCGCCAACGGGTCGTCGTAATAAACCCCGTCCCTGATAACGACGCTCCCATTGTCTTTTTCGACTCCCTTTCTCCATCTCGTCCATTTAAGAGCGCCGGTATTTTTATCGAGCACGGTAACCGACCTCTTATTCTTGCTCCCTATGGTCGAGTTTTCCTCAAAGACGAGCGTCCGGAACCTCTTTCCGCCGTCAACTTCTTCAAGCGTGGCGACGTAAACGTCTTCCCTCGAATGCAGCCACCGCGCCGCGCCGGTCGTCCGCGCCGTAAGCGTGGCAATGTATAGGTTGCCTGCTTTTTCCAGCTTTATTTTGGCAACGGCGACGCCGTCGAAAATCCAGAAACCCACCTTATAATTGAATTCCTCGCCGGAAAACCTCTCGCCTATGCTTGTCTTGAGCGAAGCCGAAGGAGCGGAAGCCGTCAAAAGAGGCTCCGCGGATAAGGCGGGATAAGGCACTGCGGCTGCGGCAAGAAAAACCGTTAAGATAAAAACATGCGCCGTAAAAAATACCGTTCCAACGCGTGTAATCTTCACGAACACCTCCTGCGAATATCGTGCCTATTTGCGAACACACCCCTCACCCTACCCTCTCCCCCAAGGGGAGAGGAGGGAAAAAACCCTGCTTCTTCCCTGCCCTTTTACCCTTTCCCCTGCCTTTTTCCTTACGCCTTTTTCTTGAACGTTTCCGTGCCGAAAACAGGCGCGGGCCTGCCTATGTAATACCCCTGAGCGTAATCCACGCCTATTGTCTTTAAGAGCTTCAGGGTGTCCTCGTTTTCCACGAACTCCGCGATGGTCTTTATCCCCATGCCGCGCGCCACGTCGGTTATAGCGCGGACGAAGAGCTGGTCGCTCTTGTTCTCGTCGAGCTTCCGGACGAAAGAGCCGTCTATCTTTATGTAATCCACGTCCAACTGCTTTAAGTAGAGGAAAGACGTGAATCCGACTCCGAAATCGTCAAGAGCGAAACGGCACCCGAGTTCCTTCAACCCGGAGATGAACGACTGCGCCTTGCCGAGATCGTGCACCGCGGCCGTCTCGGTTATCTCGAAAACGATCTGTCCGCGCTTTATATTCCCTCTCACAATCTTTTCCCTCAAGAACGAAAAAAACTCCTCGTCCGAAAAGTTATTGCCGGAAAGATTCATGCAAAAGGTGTAGGTCTTCCCCTTCTTGTTCATCTCCGAAAGCACGTCTATGCCCATCCCTGTCATGGCCTTGTCTATGTCTCCTATGATGCCGAACTTTTCCGCCACGTCTATGAAAAACGCCGGCAGTATCACGCTCCCGTCCTCGCCGCGCATCCGGGCCAGAATCTCGTAGTGATGTATCTCTCCGGTCCGTAAATCCATTATCGGCTGAAACCACGGCTCGAAACGCTTCGCCTGAAGAGCCTTCACTATGAGGTCTTTCTGCTTTATCCTCGAATGCATTCCCTCGAGCACCCTGTCCTCGGCCCTGAAAACGCGGGTCTTGTTGCCCCCCAACTCCTTTGCCCTGTGAAGCGCGGCATCAACCGTGGTGAAGAGTTCCTTCGTCGTCGCGGCGTGATCCGGATAGAATACGACCCCGGCGCTTGCCGTCAGGGTGGTTATACCCTCGCCCAAGCGAAACTCCTCGAACACATTTCTTACGAGCTTGCAGACCTCCAGCCCCTCGGCAACCGAGAGGAGCGGACAAAAAAGCGCGAACTCGTCCCCGCCGAGACGCGAAAGAATAAAATCCTTGCTCCTGTGCTTGAGTTCCGGGGAATCTATGTCATGCACCACAAGTTCGAGGGTGCGGGCGGTGGTTTTAAGATACTCGTCCCCTATCAAGTGGCCATAGGTGTCGTTAAAGGCCTGGAATCTGTCGAGATTAATCAAAACGAGCACTGCCTTGGCGTCCTCTTTGGATTTATTCCTGAATATCCACTCTTCGATTAAGCGCATGAAATGGTTCCTGTTGTAAAGGCCGGTAAGATCGTCTCTCTCGGAGAGATATTCTATCCGTTCCTTGTCGCGCATCCTTTCGGTTATGTCCTCCTGCACGGCAAGGAGGCTTATTATCCCGCCGGTGTCGTTTATGATGGGCGTTATGATGCCGTTGACCCAGTAAAATTCGTTGTTTTTCTTTTTGTTTTTGAAAACCCCGCGCCACGTCTTTCCAGAAAGCACTGCTTCCCAGAGTTCCGAGTACTCCGCCTCGCTCGTCTCGCCTGAGGAGAGGATGCCCGGGGTCTGGCCCACGACATCCTCTTTGGAATAGCCGGTAACCTCCTCGAACTTGCGGTTTACGTATTCGAATACGCCATTTTTGTCCGTAATGAATATTATGTTTATGCTTTGCTCTATGGCGACGGAGAGCCTTTTGAGTTCAGCCTCTGCCTGTTTTTGTTCGGTAACGTCCTGTAGCGTGCCTATCATGCGTATCGCCTTTCCGGAAGCCTCGAACACGACCTCTGCCTGCTCGTGCACGATACGCACGCTTCCGTCAGGGCGCACTACGCGGTGGTCTATGGAATAAGGCTTTTTCTTGTAAACGGCCGCGTTTACGGAATTCACCACAAACTCCCTGTCATCGAGATGCACTGCGCTCAGGAACGCCTCATAGGTCGCTCCGAACTCACGGGGCGTAAGACCGAATATCCTGTATATCTCGTCCGACCAGCTGAGTTCGTTTTTAACTATGTCCCAGTCCCAGTTTCCGAGGCGCGCTATCCTTTGCGCCTCGGAAAGGCTTTTTTCGCTTTTTTCAACCTGCGTTGTCCTCGCTTTTATCGCCAAGGCCATGGCGTTAAAAGACACGGCTAAGCGGCCCACCTCGTCTTTGGATTTGACCGGTATGGCTACGTCGTAATGGCCGAACGCCATATAACCGGCGACGTCGGACATCTCCTCGACAGGCCTTACGACATTCCTTACGAACATCGCGAACATTATCCCGACAAGGATTATCACTATTCCGCCCGATAAAACCGCGTCCCTGAACATATCATTTACGGGCGCCATGAGTTCCGCGGCGTCAAACTCAGTAAGGAGCGTCCATCCCAATTGCGGCAAACACATGGCCGCTCCGGCCACCTCCACACCCCTGTAATCTTTATAAAATCCCTCGGTTTCCTTGAGCGAATTAGCGCACGCAACTACGGGAGGCGTCGCTACGCGCTTTTTCAAAACAACGTCTTCCAGAAAGCGCGACTTGGTGATGAAATAGCCGTCGCTGTTGACCATGTAAACCTCAAAGGTAGCTTTCCTCCCCCTGTCGAAACTTATCGCGCCCAAATCCCTGCTGAACTCGCCGGAGA
>JBBTLC010000090.1:0-7617 GCA_038068875.1 Deltaproteobacteria bacterium | reverse complement strand
CGTTACGGTTCAGCAGCAGGTGATGCACCGTGATGGTGGCGGCGACGCGCGGCGGCGCCTGCGTGACGAAGTCCACGGCCTGGCGGGTGGTGATGTGCTCCAGCACCACCCGCAGCTGCGGGTGGCGCTCCAGCAGCGGCGCCAGTTCGCGCTCGATGAAGACTTGCTCGCGATCGAAAACATCCACCGCCGGGTCGGTGACTTCGCCGTGAACGAGCAGCGGCAGGTCTTGATCCTCCATCGCCGCCAGAACGGGCAGGAACAGGCTAACCTTGAAAATCATGGCCTTAAAAAACCTCCTTTTGGTCTTCCGTAACTCAAGGCTTTAGCCTTGATGCGAAGCGAAAATAACAGATTAACATAAACAGCAGAATAGGAAAATATCCCTGCGCCCCGATGCCCTTGGATACGGGGCGCTCCGTATTGCAACATCGGAGCGCCGTTCTTAAAGCCCGACCCCGTCAATGCCCGCGAAGCAATAAGGGCACTTCGAGTCCTTTATGACGTTCTCCTTGACGGAAAAACCGAACCTCTTTATGAGAATCTTTTTGCAGTTGTAGCAATAAGTGGACTCGCCCTCGTCTCCGGGCACGTTTCCGGTATAAACGTATCTCAGCCCCTGCTCAAGGCCTATTTCCCTGCCCCTGTCGAGTATGGAGCGCGGGGTTCTCGGAAGTTCAGTCAACTTATAGGTGGGGTAAAAGGCGCTTATGTGCCACGGCATGGTTTTGTCGGTTTTATAGATCCACTTCGCTATGTTCCTGAGTTCCTCTTCCGTGTCGTTAAGGGTGGGTATAACGAGGGTCGTTATCTCGACCCAGATTCCTTTTTCCCTCAAATACTCTATGCTCTCCAAAACAGGCGCGAGCCTCGCTCCGCAGACCTTCTTGTAAAATCCCTCGCTAAAGGCCTTGACGTCCACGTTCACCGCGTCGAGAAACGGCGTTGATTCGTCTATGCACTCCTTGGTCATGTAGCCGTTCGAGACGAAGATGTTTTTAAGCCCCTTCTCCCTCGCCGGAATTCCGCAGTCGGATGCGAATTCGAAAAATATCGTGGGCTCGGTATAGGTGTAAGATATGCTTTCGCATCCCTCGTTAATAGCGGCTGAAACCACATCTTCGGCGGTCGCATCGGTTCCGGCCACCGCCTTACCGCCTTTGGGCATCTGGGAGATTTCGTAATTCTGGCAATGAAGGCAACGGAAGTTGCACCCGACGGTCGCTATGGAATAGGAAAACGAACCGGGCTGAAAGTGAAAAAGCGGCTTTTTTTCGACCGGGTCCACGTTACGGGCGACGAGCTTGCCGTAATTCAGGCTAAAGAGAGTGCCGCCGCGGTTTTCCCTTACGCCGCAGACGCCGCGTTTCCCGTCCGCGATAAGGCAGTGGAAATTGCATAGGTAACACTCGGCCTTTTGGTCAACGCCTTTTTTCCAGAGTCTCGCTTCGCGCATAAATATCCTTGCGGACGGCACTTTTCTCCTCCCCTTTATAAGGGGCTGGGCTCCCGTTGCGCGCAAAGCGCAATGCAACGGGAAGCGGGTGGGGTAAAAGATAGTTTAAGACAACCTCCCCAACCCCTCCTTGGTAAGGAGGGGAGTTAAAGATGCAAGTTAAAACATTATGGGTGCAAGGCTCAGCTCTGCCGCGTCCAGATTACACGCGCTACCTTCGTGTCGCCGCTCCACTTATACTCGACTGTGCCGGAAAAGGCCTTGTTTAAAATCTTCCCGAGCCTTTGAGCGAATTTGTCCGTGGTCGTCGTTATCTCTATCTCGCCTTTTCTGGATTTTATCGCCATGACGCGCTCAAGGGGATTCAATGACCTTGCCCTCTCCTCCTTGTTCTTTACGAGGTTCAGGATTTCTTCTTTGTGCTCTTTCAGAAAATCCCCCTTAAGGGTAACGTAACCGCCGGGGAAGTCGTCCTTTATCTTCTTGCACGCGGGACACAAGACCGAAAGACGCTTAATCTTTTTCTCCGAAACGTCCGCCATCCTCCATCTCTTGTTCTGATACACCGCCGAGCATCCCTTGCATATCGCCTCGCCCTTTTGGCTCCCTTTGGGAAGATAAGAATCTTTTGCCGTGTCTATGGCTTTCTTCGTCGTGCTCTTCGAATACCTCTTGGTCGCTTTCATTACGAACACCCTCCCGTTTGATTAATTGTAATTTAAAAAAGCCTCGTTAATTCATCCCTGCGAAAAACCTTCAAGTTTTTCTTTTTTCCGTTCTCGATGATTTTTATCCCGTGCCTTTTGTCCGTAACGCGTCCTATGCGCGAGCATCTTATGCCGCTATCCGACATGGCCTTTATGATTCTTTTGGTGTCGCGCCTGTCTACTGCCGCGAGGAGCGCGCCCGATGCCATGGCTCCCATGGGGTCGAGATTGAAATGCCCGAGCAGCCTTTCAGCCTCGGGAATAACCTGTATTGACTCTTTCTCGACCACGAGCCCCTTGCCCGAAGCAACGGCAAGTTCATAGAGGCCCATGGAAAGGCCTCCTTCGGTCGGGTCGTGCATGGCCTTTACCCTCCCGTTATTTAACGCTATTTCAACGTCTTTTACAATGCTGATTCCGGGATTTTTCATAAATCCCGCGCACCTCTCGACAAACGCCTTGGGAAAGGCCTTTTCGAGTTCACCGCGTTTTGTGCGCGCTATGACGCTTACGGCCTCGATTGCTATGCCTTTCGTGAGTATGAGGTCGTCTCCCGCCTTTGCCCCTTTGGACGATCTGAGATTCTTTTTCTCGCACTCGCCGAGCATCTGCCCTATGACTATTGCGCGGTCTATGCCGGGGGTAATCTCCGTGTGGCCGCCTATCAACGCCGCGCCGACCGCCTTGCACGCGGACGAGAGTTCCAGAAATATTCCTTGAACGAGCCTTGCCGTTGTTTTGCCTCCGGGAAGAAGAATAGTGGCTAAAAACCACTTCGGAGAGCCTCCGGTAACGGCAATGTCGTTAGCATTTATGTGTATGGCGTAAAAACCTATGTCCTCGGCGACAAAGGTTATTGGGTCTGTTTTCGCGAGAAGAATTTTTCCGCCGAACCTGACTGCCGCGCAATCCACTCCGACCGCGGGGCCTATTATAACGTCCCTGCCCGGCCGCGCATATCTTTTAAGAAGCCTTTCGAGAAGTTTTGAAT
The DNA here is from genome assembly GCA_038068875.1 of Deltaproteobacteria bacterium. GTDB lineage: Bacteria > Desulfobacterota > GWC2-55-46 > GWC2-55-46 > DRQE01 > JBBTLC01. Next base: position 4,463 of record JBBTLC010000090.1, on the reverse strand, counting down.
CCAGCTTTCCGGAAGGCAAAAACTTGACGCCGGTTTTTTTCACCGCTCCAATAACCAAGCAGGGGTGACCCCTGCACTCTCAATGTTTTAACTTGCGTCTTTAACTCCCCTCCTTACCAAGGAGGCGGGGTACTCCGCCTTAGGCGGACGAAGCATGGGTCGGGGAGGTTATCTTGAACCTGCTTTTACCCCACCCAACCTCCTCTTGTCCGTCCCGATGTTACATCGGGACGAGACCTCGCCTGTAAGCGGGTAAAGGGGAGGAGAAAGGTGTGCCGTCCGCAGAAAAGGCATTATATCACACTTTTTCGAAACGGCCTTTAAGCGTTGCCAAAACCTTGGGAAGGGTCGTGTACTCCATCTGGTCTTCGGGCAGGCGGTGCGGCTGGAACGGGCCGTGGCGCCTCATGTAGGAACTTACCTTTCCGGCAAGACGCCGTGGTTCGTCGAAGGCCGGGTCGTCGAACATATCGTGCGGCCCTATTAAACGGCCTTCGCACATCTGAAAACCGGCGCATATGACCCTCGGAGGGCCGTCGAACCGCGAGGGGTTAGCCTCGTAAAAAGGCACTGCCATCAAAGGCCCCGTATGAGAGCCCCTCATCCATCCATCGACAAGATGCGGAAACGCGAAAGGCTCCAATGCCTCCCCGACCGCCGGAAACCCGGACTGGCACCTGACTATCGCCACCGGGTCGTCCTTGCCAACGTACCTTCCGGCTATGAAAGATAACTTCTGTGTCGAGGCAACGGCCGCCTGCTCTCCGTCGGAATTCCTCGAAACCGACTGTATCATGTACCTTGACGTGGTGCCTATCAAGGCGAGAAGGCGGTAGGTTTCTTCAGGGCATTTGAGGGTTATCGCCTTACCCTCTTTTGCGTCAAGCACGTTAAAGGAAAAACCCTCTATCATGGTTGTGTCTATGACTAGGCCGGGCGTCGAGAAGGGGTCGGCGAACATCCTGTAAAGAGGAAGATTCCACGCGCCGGAAGAGGCCTTATCGGCCATGAATATAAGCACGGGCTCGCTTTTTCTTTCACTGAATTCCATCTCCGCGACCCCGGGCCCCATGCCCTTTACGTTTCCGCTGAAGGCGTCTTTAAGCAATCCCTGCCCGGCGCCGTAAAGCTTAAGCCTTTTCGCGTCCTCGGCGCAGGCCGTGAACACGTTCCAAGCGAGTCCGTGTATATCGCGGTTGTCTTTGCCCTTCGCGTGCGTCATGACGAGCTCTATATCGTCGCCGCACCTTAAGACGTGGTAATCCGAAATCTTGCCTTTGTCTTTCGCGTTCTGGAGCCGGGTCCTAGCCGTGTCGAGAAGCTCGGGATGCACGCTCGTGTGCCCGACGAAACCCCCTACGTCCGCCTTGATGACGCTTAAAGTGACTTTGGAATCTTCCCCCATGATACACTCCTCTTGCTGTTTAAGGGTTGACGGTTGAGGCAGTGTTCGCGCAATGACAAGGAATCTGCCGGGGAGAAACAAGTGAGGCGTAAGAAAATAAGAAATGCCGTTCGGGGACTCTCCCCTGTCCTGCGGACGGCGCAATGAATAAATGAACCCCTGCAATACGCACACCATAAAGCAAGTTAAAACATTATGGGTGCAGGGGTCACCCCTGCGCCTTCTTCCCTCTTCTTGAAACCCTTATTCCTGCTCTGAATCGAGTATATCCCACGCAAGCGGTATGTCAAGCGGACGAGGCAAATAAAAAAGGCCGCCCCGATGTAATATCGGGGCGGCCTTTTGTGGAATCCGAAGCGCTGCCCGGCTGGAATATCGCCTCGCTACGCCCTTACCGCAAGTAATTTTCTTGCCTCGTCGAGCGCCTTTTCGTAATCAGGGTGGTTTGTGATTTCAGGAACCACCTCGACATACTTCACCTTATCCTCGGCGTCTATGACAAAGACGGCGCGAGCAAGCAGCCGAAGTTCTTTGACCAATACCCCGTAGGCAATGCCGAAGGACGCCTCCCTGTGGTCGGAGAGGGTTTTTACATTTTCAATGCCCGCAGTCGCGCAAAACCTCGATATGGCGAAAGGCAGGTCCATGCTTACGTTTACGACGACGCACGAATCGGGTAATTTCGCGGCCTCAATGTTGAACCTCCTTGCCTGAGCGTCGCAAACAGGAGTGTCGAGAGACGGCGTTATTGAGATGAGTTTTACCTTGCCGGTGAAGTCTTTGAGCGTTACTTCATTCAGCTTATTGTCGAGCGCCTTGAACTGCGGCGCCTTATCGCCGGCCTTTACCGCCTGACCGACAAGGGTCATGCCTTTTCCTTTAAAAGTAACGATGCCTTTGCGTTCCATAAATCCTCCTTAATCCCCCCGCTTCCCGTTGCGATGCTTCGCGGCAACGGGAGCCCAGCCCCTTTGTAAAAGGGGGTAACCTTTGCGCTATTTGGAAAGCTTAAGCGCCAACCGCGCCACGTGAGCGCCCTGAAACCGCGCTCCGTTGAGTTCATTTTCGCTCGGAGCGCGCACTCCGTTTTCCCCTGCTATGGTTGAGGCTCCATACGGAGAGCCTCCTGTTATTTCGTCCATGCGCATCTGCCCGGCGAAGGCGTAAGGAAGCCCTGCTATCACCATGCCTTGGTGGAGGAGGGTTACGTGAAAACTCAGTATGGTTGATTCCTGTCCGCCGTGCTGGGTGTTGGAACTCGTAAATACGCTTCCGACTTTTCCGACAAGCGAGCCGTTCATCCAGAGTTTCCCGGTAGCGTCCAGAAACTGGCGCATCTGACCGCACATGTTGCCGAAGCGGGTCGGAGTGCCAAATATCACGGCATCGGCCTCTCCAAGCTCGTCAACCGTGCAAACAGGCACGTGAATGAGTTGCTTTTGCGCCTCGATGGCTCCCATCATCTTCAAGACCTCTTCGGGTAAGGTCTCGGGCACCCTTCTTAATTCCGCCTTCGCGCCCTTAACCTCCTCCACGCCCTGCTTTATTGCCTCGGCCATCTTGTATATATGGCCGTACATCGAGTAAAAAACCACCAAAACCTTCATAGATGCCTCCTTATTAAACGCCCTGCCCCGACCCATCCTTCGTCCGCCTCAGGCGAAGGGTACCCCGCGCATGGGTTCCTTGCGAAGTTTTATTGCTCCGGCGCATATATAACATTAGCGCAAAAACCGGCTTTGTCAATAACGACGAGCGTAGTATAATCATTCCATGATACCCTTAAAAGACGACAATCCCACCCGCACTATCCCTTACGTAACCATCGGTCTCATAACCGTTAACACGGCGGTTTTCGTCTTTCAAGCAATCCTCGGCCCGAAAACAGGAGAGGTCTTCATACTCAAGACAGCGGCCATTCCGTACGAGATTATGAGCCTTAAGGACACGGCTCCGATAAACTTTCTTCCGCCGCCTTTCACGCTTTTTACCTCCATGTTCGTGCACGGCGGATTTTTTCACGTCTTCTGGAACATGCTGTTTCTCTGGATATTCGGCGACAACATAGAAGACAGGCTCGGCAAAATCAAGTTCATAATCTTTTATCTTCTTACGGGCGCCGCGGCAAGCATGGCTCACGTCGCCCTGAACCCGGACTCTACGATACCTCTTATCGGCGCGAGCGGCGCGATAGCCGGGATACTCGGCGCGTACATCGTGCTCTACCCGAGGGCGAAGGTTTTGACGCTCCTGTTCTTTTTCTTCTTCGTGCAGGTGGTGAAGATTCCGGCGATTATCTTCCTCGGCATCTGGTTTTTGACGCAGATTCTTAATATCGGCGCAGGAGGCGGCATAGCATGGTACGCCCACATAGGGGGCTTCGCAACAGGGGTTATCTTGATATTTGTGTTTGCCGGAAAAGGCAAGAAAGGTTTGTCACCCTGAACTTGGTTCAGGGTCTCGCCCATATCATTCTTAATTCAAAACGAGATGCCGAAACAAGCCTGCCCTGGATTCATTTCAGGGTTCGGCATGACACAGCGACAAAGATAACTTGATTATATACCCTTAGTCATGATAAAAATATTATCTTGCGCGGAGAGGTGGCCGAGTGGTCGAAGGCAACTGCCTGCTAAGCAGTTGTAGGGGTAACTCTACCGAGGGTTCGAATCCCTCCTTCTCCGCCATATTTTTAGACCATTAATCGCTTGTGCGCCCGTAGCTCAACTGGATAGAGCGTCGGACTACGAATCCGCAGGCTGGGGGTTCGACTCCCTCCGGGCGCGCCATATTTTCTTATCTAACCGGCAACATTCCTTATCCCAACGAGAAGTTTCACTATGCGCTCGGCAAGTTCCCTGTCGACAATAGCCCTGTTTTCAGGCACCTCTGCCGCTATCCAATCGGTATTGTAGTTTATGTCAATGTAATTGACGCCCATATCGAGAAGTTCCTTTACGTACGGCGCGACAGGCTCAGGCGGAATGACAAGAGCCTTTTCCCGCGCGTTGACCTCGAAACTTTGTTTCAAAGGTTTATCTGTCTTTATCCAAACTGT
>JBBTLC010000089.1:0-2698 GCA_038068875.1 Deltaproteobacteria bacterium | reverse complement strand
GTCGAATCTCGCCATAATAGGCAGATACATACTGACTCCCGGCGTTTTCAAGGCAATAGAAAAGACAAAACCAGGCAGAAGCGGCGAGATACAGCTTACGGACGCGTTAAGGATTTTGCTAAAGACGGAAACCATCTACGCGTACGAGTTCGAAGGAGAGCGCTTCGACGCCGGAGATAAAATAGGATGGCTCAAGGCAAACATATCATTGGGACTTAAAAGGCAAGACTTGAGGGACGAGCTCCGGCGCTTCATGAAAAAAATTACCGGTTGACAGGCGGGGTACCCACCGGGGAACCCATTCTCAAGAATGGGTCGGGAAGGGTCACCTGTCCTACGTTAACGTCTTTAACGGATGCCGATTATGTTTAACGGATAACACTTATGGCTAAATGCGTAAAAAAACCCCCGTCCGCCTCGGGCGGAGCAAGCGGAGAGGGGAAAAGCGGCATAGTTAACATGGTTGCCGAGGGCATCGAGGACCCGTCCGGCTCGTGTTGCGAAGCCATCTACATCCCCTACGCCGACGTGTATTCCAACCGGGCGGAAGTCACGACCGAGATAGAACTCCCGGGCGTAAGGCACGAAGACATAGACATAAGCATCTTCAAGAACACCATTAACGTCAAGGCCGTGAAATACGAATGCTTCGACGAAACCAACATAACCTACGTTTGCATGGAAAGGACCTTCGGCAGGGTTTTCAGAACCGTGGAAATACCGTTTCCCGTGAACACCGCAACCATAAATGCCTCTTACAGGAACGGAATACTTAAGATAGTCATGCAGAGGGTCGAGGAAAAAAGAGGGCAACCGAAAAAAATACCGCTTTCGGAAGAATAAGGGCTGAGCCCTTAACCCTTAATGCTTTAATTTGCTTCATGGTATGCATGCCACCGGGGCTTCTTAATTCATTTTGCCGTCCGCAAGGACATAGAAAGGACCGATTATGGCCGAAAAAGACGCGGAAACAAAACAGACTGAAGAACAAATCGTAATACCGGAGATACTGCCGCTCCTTCCGGTAAGGGACGTGGTCATATTCCCTTTCATGATAGTGCCGCTTTTTGTCGGAAGGGATAAGAGCGTCAACGCCGTGGACGCGGCGCTCATGAAAGACCGTCTCGTATTCCTGACCACTCAAAAAGACATCACGAGGGAAGACCCCGAGCCCGAGGACATCTACAACTTCGGCACGGTCGGGATGATAATGAGGATGCTGAAGCTTCCGGACGGCAGGGTAAAGATACTCGTGCAGGGGCTGTCGAGGGCCAAGATTCAAAACTACCTCCAGACAAATCCGTTTTACACGGTGGACACGATAAAGATAAAGGAAACCCCGGTCGAGAACCCCCCTCTCGAAGTAGAAGCCCTCATGCGAAACGTAAGGGAGCTCCTCGAAAAGCTCGCCTCGGTCGGGAAGGTCATATTTCCGGAAATAATGATGGTCGTGGAAAACGTTCAGGAACCGGGGCGTCTCGCCGACCTCGTGGCCGCGAACCTCGGGCTTAAGATAACGGACGCGCAGGAAGTGCTCGAAATGCTCGACCCGGTTAAAAGGCTGGAGCGGGTCAACGACCTTCTCGTGAAGGAATATCAGGTCGCGCAGGTTCAGGCCAAGATACAGAGCCAGGCCAAAGAGGAGATGGACAAGACCCAGCGCGAGTACTACCTCCGCGAGCAACTTAAAGCCATTAAGACCGAACTCGGCGACATAGAGGACACGGACGTCGAGATGGACGAGTTCAAGGGAAAGATTGCCAAGGCGAAGATGCCAAAGGATGTCGAAAAAGAGGCTCTTAAGCAGGCCGAAAAACTCGAATCCATGCACCCGGACGCGGCCGAGGCCACAATCACGAGGACATACCTCGAATGGCTCGTGGACCTTCCGTGGAATAAGCACACGAAAGACGTCCTCGACGTCAACAAGGCGAAAAAGATCCTCGACAACGATCACTACGACCTCGAAAAGGTCAAGGAGAGGATACTCGAGTACCTTGCGGTAAGAAAACTCAAAAAGAACATCAAAGGCCCAATACTTTGCTTCGTAGGCCCGCCCGGGGTCGGCAAAACGTCCCTCGGAAGGTCCATCGCGAGGGCCATGGGCAGAAAGTTCGTGAGGATTTCCCTTGGCGGCATAAGGGACGAGGCCGAAATCAGAGGCCACAGACGCACCTACGTCGGGGCCCTTCCCGGAAGGATACTGCAGGGCATGAAGCAGGCCGGCTCGACAAACCCCGTATTCATGATGGACGAAATAGACAAGATAGGGGCTGACTTCAGGGGCGACCCGTCGTCGGCGCTACTCGAGGTGCTTGACCCGGAGCAAAACTTCGCGTTCAGCGACCATTATCTCTCGGTCCCGTTCGATCTCTCGAAGGTGATGTTCATAATGACGGCCAACATGCCCGACCCCATACCCGACCCGCTTAAGGACAGGATGGAGATGATAGACATCGCCGGCTACACCGAGGACGAGAAACTCGCCATAGCCAAAACATACCTCGTCCCGAGGCAGATAAACGAAAACGGCATCTCCGGAAAGTTCATAAACATCCCCGATGCCGCGCTCCGGAAGATTATCAACGAGTACACGCGCTAGGCCGGACTCAGGAACCTCGAACGCGAGATAGCGGCGGTGTGCAGAAAGGTCGCGAAGGGCGTCGCCTCAGGCAAGAAAACCTTGACCGAGATTACG
>JBBTLC010000088.1:0-2105 GCA_038068875.1 Deltaproteobacteria bacterium | reverse complement strand
TAATGTACGTGAATAACGAAACAGGCGTCATAATGCCGGTCGAGGAAATAGGGAAAATCGCCGAAGAGGCCGGAGTGACATTTCATACGGATGCGGTTCAGGCCGCCGGGAAACTCAAGATAGACGTCAAGAACTTGAGGTGCGACCTCTTGAGCATATCCGGGCATAAGCTCTACGGCCCCAAGGGGGTCGGGGCGCTTTACGTCAAGCGCGGCGCGCGTATTACGCCTCTTATCCACGGAGGCCACCACGAGAGAAACCGCCGCGGCGGCACGGAAAACGTCCCGGGCATAGTCGGGCTCGGCAAGGCCTGCGACATAGCCACGAGGGACATGGATAAAGAGAACGCTCATTTGTTGAATCTGCGCGCGAGGATAGAGAAGGGTCTTATGGAACGGATAACCCACGTGAGGCTTAACGGACACCCTGAAAAGAGGGTCGCGAACACGGCTAACATAAGTTTCGAGTTCATAGAAGGCGAATCGCTTCTCCTTAATCTCGACATGCTGGGCGTCGCGGCCTCAAGCGGAAGCGCCTGCACCTCCGGAAGCCTCGAGCCGTCTCACGTGTTGACCTCCATGGGGCTTAAGCCCGAGCAGTCGCACGGGAGCGTGAGATTCAGCATGGGAAGAACCTCCACAATCGAGGACGTTGATTTGATAATCGAGAAGATGCCCGCCATAGTCGCGAGGCTTAGGAGCATGTCGCCTCTTTGGAGCGATATCGAGAAAAAGGGAGTGGAACTGGAGTTGAACGTGAAGACGAAGACCTGCGGTTAGAGTTCCGCGATTTTTATAGAGAGAAGCGCGTTAGTTAAATCAAATAAAAGCGAGGGAATGAAAAATGTACAGCGAGAAGGTTATGGATCACTTCACTAATCCGAGAAACGTCGGCGAGATAGAGAAGGCGGACGGGGTTGGCACAGTCGGGAATCCCGAATGCGGCGATATAATGAAGCTTTCGATAAAGGTCGAAAACGACGTCATAACCGACGTCAAGTTCAAGACGTTTGGTTGCGGCGCCGCCATCGCGACAAGCTCGATGGTTACGGAACTCGTTAAGGGCAAGAGGCTTGACGAGGCCGACGGCATATCGAACTCTACCGTTGCCGAGGCCCTGGACGGGCTTCCGCCGGTAAAGATGCACTGTTCGAATCTTGCGGCCGACGCGCTCCACGCGGCCATAGAAGACTACAAGGCGAAGCACAAGCAGGGTTAAGACGCTTACTTTCTTTTTAGGGAAAAAGCGGGGCACCCATGCGAAGCATGGGTCGAGCAAAGAAAAACCGGTTAAAAAAACCATATGCTTCATGACACAAAATAATTGACGTTACCGTCGCACGGGCATTGTGTGCCCGTGCATTTTTTTTGACACTTTAGAATCTTATGAAGAAAAAAAAGGTCATAGTGGCGATGAGCGGTGGGGTTGATTCCTCGGTAGCGGCCGCGCTCCTCATCGAGAGGGGCTTCGAGGTCGTCGGAGTCAGCATGAGGCTCTGGGACTACTCGGCCTCCGAAGAGGGAGGCGCGACAGAGGGAAGTTGTTGCTCCTTGGAGGACGTTTACGACGCGAGAAGGGTTTGCAACGCCCTATCCATACCTTTTTACGTCATGAATATGGAAGAGGCCTTTTCGCGCGAGGTGGTCGAGTACTTCGTAAAGAGCTACGCCTCCGGTGAAACCCCGAACCCGTGCGTCAAGTGTAACGAGGTGATGAAGTTCGACGTCCTTCTCAAGAAGGCCGTTGAGCTGGAGGCCGATTATCTCGCAACGGGCCATTACGCGAGAATCCGTCGCTCCGATGTTTCAATACGGAGCGCCCCGTATCTAAAGGCATCGGGGCGCGAGGAAGACGGCACTTACGCGCTTTTAAAGGGAGTTGACGCGGGGAAAGATCAGAGTTATTTTCTTTTTACCATGACTCAGGCTCAGTTAGGCAAGACGCTCTTTCCCGTCGGGGAACTGACGAAAGAAGAGGTGAGGCAGCGCGCAAAGGGCTTCGGCCTCGCTATTGCCGAAAAAAAAGAAAGCCAGGAGATATGCTTCATAGGCGACGGCGATTACGCGGGGTTTGTCTTTGAAAGGACAGGCGGGGGAAAGGGAGAC
>JBBTLC010000087.1:0-1041 GCA_038068875.1 Deltaproteobacteria bacterium | reverse complement strand
AACCAAAGACAGGATTGTTAACGACGTAATAAGGGAAGAGCCCAAAACCATCACGGTCTTTACGCGCTTCAACATAGACTCCTGTTGCGGCGGAGCGGCGAGCATAGAGGCCGCGGCCAAAAGGGACAAGGCGGACCTCGACGCGCTTCTCCAAGCTCTTAACTCGGCGTAGGGTGGGTTGCGCCCTTCGTATTGGTTCTTGGTTCTTTTCTTTGTCATTCCCGTCCGCCGATAATAATGGCGGAAGCGGGAATCCAGACAAAACGATGACACGGGAATCCAGATAAAAATTGCCGAACTTCCGGCATGTTACCTTAAAATAATCTGACAGGCGGGACGCCTGTCCTACGGATAAAAGGAGCCCCCTTGGCGAACCTCACCCAATCCACCATCCTCGACGCCCTTAAAAGCGTCATGGACCCGGAACTCGGCAAAGACCTAGTTACATTGAACATGATACGAAACGTCCGCATCGAGGGCATAGAGGTAACCTTTACCCTTGTCCTGACCACCCACGCCTGCCCTCTTAAAAAAGAACTCGAAGCCGCGGCAAGGGCGGCCGTCGAAAAGATTCCGGGCGTGGGCAAGGTTACGATCGAGATAACCGCCGAAGTGCCTCAGGCAAAAAAACTTCCGCAAAAAGAACCAATCCCTCTCGTCAAGAACACAATCGCAATTGCGAGCGGCAAGGGAGGGGTCGGAAAATCGACCGTTGCCGTGAACCTCGCTTTAGCCCTGGCGAAAAGCGGCTCAAAGGTCGGGCTTCTGGACATAGACCTATACGGCCCGAGCATCCCCATGATGATGGGCATACACAAAGAACTCCAAACCACTCCGGACAAAAAACTCGTGCCTCTAAAAAACTACGGGGTAAAACTCATGAGCATCGGGTTCATGCTTGACGAAGAGACGCCTCTTATATGGAGGGGGCCCCTTGTCATGCAACTCGTTCAGCAGTTTTTAAGGGGAGTCGAATGGGGAGAGCTTGATTATCTCGTGATAGACCTTCCGCCCGGAACGGGCGACGCGCAACTGACCCTC
>JBBTLC010000086.1:0-8292 GCA_038068875.1 Deltaproteobacteria bacterium | reverse complement strand
CCCGAAAGGATAGTGTCTCTCGCCCCGAGCGTTACGGAAACCCTTTTCACCTTAGGTCTTGAGAATCAAATCGCCGGGGTCACGGACTTTTGCGACTGGCCTCCTGAGGCCAAGACAAAACCCAAAATCGGCGGCATCATAAACCCCTCATTCGAGGCGATAATCAGACTACGCCCGGACCTCGCCATACTAACGACCGACGGAAACCCCAAAGAGGTGGAAGAAAAACTCATTGGCCTCGGAATAAAAACTTACATATTCGACGGTAGAAGCCTTGCCGGGCTTCCGAATGAGATAAGGCGGCTCGGAACGGCAGTAGGAACAACGGACAAGGCCGAAAAACTCGCTGTAAAGATAGAGATCTCCGTCGCCGCGCTTAAAAAACCCTTTTCCGGAAAGACCGCCCTTTTCATAGTATGGCCTGAGCCGCTCGTAGTAGCGGGAAACGAAACAGCCATAAACGAGGCGCTGGGACTCCTCGGCCTTAAAAACGCGGCCTTTGATTCATTCGGTCCTTATCCCAAGTTTTCGATAGAAGAGGCCTTGCGGCGCTCTCCTGACGTGATATTCTTGGGCGCGGGCATGGGCGCCATGGGCGATATCGCGAAGGTGTCGGAAAGTTTACTCGAAAAACTTAAAAACACGAACGCCGTTAAAAACGGCCGGGTCTATTACATAAGCGAAAAGATACTAAGGACAGGGCCGAGATTCATTGAGGGAATGGAGGAGATGGATGGCTTTCTTAACAAAAAATAAAAGCAATGAGGCGGAAAAAATCATCTTCGCCTGGAGCGGCGGCAAGGACAGCTCCATGGCGCTCTATGAAATCTCACGCCAAAGCGACGTCCGCGTGGTCGCGCTCCTTACGACCGTTACGCGAGACTACAAAAGGATAAGCATGCACGGGGTCAGGGAAACCCTGCTCGAACGTCAGGCGCAGTCCATCGGCATACCTCTCGAAAAGGTCTTTATCTCGAAAAACTCGTCGAACGAAGAATATGAAGCGGAAATGCGCTCGCTCCTCTTGAAATATAAGGCATCGGGCGTGAATGCCGTGGCCTTCGGCGACATATTCCTCGAAGACCTGAAAAAATACCGCGAAGACAACCTCGCTAAAATCGCCATGAACGGAATATTCCCGATATGGAAAAGAGACTCGAAGGAACTCGCGAAGGGTTTCATCAAAAGCGGCTTTAAGGCCATAATAACCTGCGTTGACACTGATAAGCTCGACGCCAGATTCGCCGGACGCATATTTGACGAGGGATTTTTATCGGAACTTCCCCCGGCTATCGACCCGTGCGGCGAGAACGGGGAATTCCATTCGTTCGCGTTCGACGGGCCGATTTTTAAAACGCCGGTTGAATTTAAAATAGGCGAAACCGTTTTAAGGGACTCGAGATTCAATTACTGCGATTTACTGGACTAAGTGTGTAACTCAAGGCTTTAGCCTTGATACATCAATCCTAAAGGGTTGAGTTACAAAATCTTGAACGTGGAACAAGGCACATGAATCGTAAAAAAATAATACTCCTCGTAGGAGCGTCAGTAGCCATAATACTCGCCTGCCTTTTCTTGGGAGGAGGAGCGATAAGCCCCTTTACAACAGACCCTCTCTCAAAAGAAATACTCTTTACTCTGCGCCTTCCGCGCCTCTTAACGGCCCTGATTGTCGGGGCCTCGCTCGGCGCCTCGGGCGCGATTTTGCAGGGCATTCTTAGAAACCCCCTCTCCGACCCCTACATCCTCGGCATATCGAGCGGGGCCGCTCTTTCTGCCGCAATGGGACTTGTCTTGGGCATAACCGCGGCGGGATATTTCTCTCTCCCTCTTTTGGCGTTCGTCGGCGCAATTTCAAGTTGCGTAATAGTCGGAGTACTCGGCAAGAAAAGCGAAACCTTCACTCCTGAGAGGCTTCTTCTCGCGGGCATAGGATTAGGATTTCTTTTCACGGCCATTCTCATGCTCTTGATGAGCCTCTCGAGCGACTACGGGGTAAGGAGGACTCTTCTTTGGATATTCGGAGACCTCTCGTATTCAGGCTGGGCTCTCATGCCTTACGGGTTTATTCTTTCCGCCATAGGACTCGGCGTGGCGATTTTAAGGTCTAACGCGCTAAACGCCCTCGCCTTAGGCGACGAATTCGCGCACAGCCTCGGATTTTCTCCGTCAAAGGAGAGATTCGTATTCTTCGTGGCCGCGTCTCTAATGACCGCCGTTTCCGTCACAATGGGCGGAATAATAGGGTTTGTCGGGCTTCTCATTCCGCATGCGGTTCGGTTTTTCACCGGAAGCGGGGCAAGGCTTTTGCTTCCCCTTTCAGCGCTCGCAGGCGCGACGTTTCTCGCCCTCGCCGACGCAGTCGGAAAAACCGTCATCTCCCCGACCGAAATACCCTCTGGCATAATAACATCCATAATCGGCGCGCCGTACTTCATATACCTCATAAGAAGGCACGGGAGATAATCCATGCAAGGCCCAATGGAAACTATCGGGATTAAAAACATCTCCTTCTCATACGACAATAAAACCGAGTTCTTTAAAGGCCTCTCCTTTACCCTCAAGAAAGGCGAACTCGTGGCGCTTATCGGGCCGAACGGCTCGGGAAAATCCACCTTCCTTAAACTCTCTTCCGGCATACTCTCTCCTCGCGAGGGAGAGATACGGGTCTCCGGAAGCTTGATATCGAAATACTCGCCGAAAAGACGCGCCGCCCTCGTAAGCTATTTGCCGCAGATAATAGACCTGAACGTGCCTTTTACGGTTCGTGAACTCGCCTCAATGGGACTTTACCACGGCAAAAACTCCGGCCTTTCAATTGAAGAGGCTCTCTCGATAACGGGACTTTCTGATAAGGCGCTGCGCAAGGTCTTTGAATTGAGCGGAGGCGAAAGGCAACGGGCGTTTCTCGCCATGATGCTCGTTCAGGGCGCTGAAACGCTCCTTCTCGACGAGCCGTTGACGAACCTCGACATAAAATACCAGCTCGAACTCGTAAACCTCGTTAAAAAAATAGTTGCGATGAAAAACTCCTCCGCAATCGTCGCGATACACGACATAAACCTCGTCAGGAGGTTCGAGAAGGTCTGCGTCATGAAGGACGGCAAAATAAAAAAAATCGGCCCGCCCCGCGAGGTCCTCACCGACGACCTCATAAAAGAGGTTTTCGAAGTATCGTCCCTCGACCTCTACGGGCAGGGCTGAGCCCTGCACCCGAAATGCTTTGACTTGTATCGGGGTATGCGTGCCATCGAGGCTTATTGATTCATCGCGCAGTCCGCAAAGACAGGGCTGAGCTCCCCGCTTAAGATTGCGGGGACAGGCTCTGCACCCATAATGTTTTAACTTGTATGGGGTATGCATACCATAGTGGCCTGTTAATTCATTGAGCTGTCTGCAAAGACTCCGCAACCCTTGTAAAAACCCGCCCTAACGTTTATAATAAAAGCCTTTACTTTACTTTAAGGAGAAGTCCTTGGACATAACCTCTCTTACGCTTAACGAATTGGCGGAAAAACTGAAAAACCGCGAGATAAGCTCGAAGGAGTTGACTAACGCGTATCTTAAACGCATCGGTCAAATCGACAAAAAAATCCGCGCCTATTTGACCGTATGTTCCGAAGGGGCGCTTAAAGACGCCGAAGCCGCGGACAAAAGACTAAAGCAAGGCAATGCAACGCCTCTTACCGGCATACCTTTCGGCATAAAGGATATCTTCACGACAAAAGGCGTGCGCACTACCTGCGCCTCCAGGATACTCGAAAACTTCGTGCCTCCTTACGACGCGACTGTCGTCGAAAAACTTAAAAACTCCGGAATAGTGATGCTCGGCAAACTCAACATGGACGAGTTCGCAATGGGCTCATCTACCGAGAACTCGGCTTTTGCGAAGACCGTTAACCCGTGGGACATTGAACGCGTCCCGGGCGGCTCAAGCGGCGGCTCGTCGGCCGCGGTAGCCTCGGGCCTTTGCGCGGCCTCAGTCGGCACGGACACCGGGGGCTCCATACGCCAGCCCGCCTCTCTTTGCGGAGTAGTGGGGCTTAAGCCGACTTACGGCCGCGTGTCGCGATTCGGCATGATAGCCTTCGCCTCGTCGCTCGACCAAGGAGGCCCGATAACAAAAGACGTTACTGACGCGGCGCTCGTCTTATCAGCCATAGCCGGACACGACCATAAAGATGCGACTTCCATAAACGCGCCCGTCCCGGATTACGCCGCGTCTTTGAATAACGGGGTAAAAGGACTTAAAATCGGCATACCAAAGGAATACTTCATTAGCGGCCTTGATAAAGAGGTCGAAGAAGCGGTATCCGCGGCAATTGACGTGTTAAAAGGCCTCGGTTGCGAAACAATCGAGGTATCTCTTCCCCATACCGAGTACGCGGTAGCGGTTTATTATCTCATCGCAACCGCCGAGGCGTCAAGCAACCTCGCGCGCTTCGACGGGGTTAAATACGGCCTTAGAAAAGACACGGGCAAAGGGCTCCTCGACATGTACAAGGAGACTCGCGACAAGGGTTTCGGGAGCGAGGTCAAAAGACGCATAATGCTCGGCACCTACGCGCTCTCGGCCGGCTATTACGACGCGTATTACAAAAAGGCCTCGCAGGTAAGAACCCTCATTAAAAGCGACTTCATCGAGGCGTTCAAAAAATGCGACGTGATACTTACTCCGACCTCCCCGACCGCGGCCTTCAAGTTCGGAGAAAAAACCGACGACCCTCTTACCATGTATCTCTCGGACATATTCACCATATCCTGCAACCTCGCCGGCATCCCGGGGATATCCATCCCGTGCGGATTCACGAAAAACGGCCTTCCCATAGGACTCCAGCTCCTCGGAAGACATCTTGACGAACAAACGATACTGAACGCGGCTTTTGCTTATGAAAAATCAACCGAGTGGCACAAGAAAAGGCCGAAGATATGAACGCTTCAACCAATAAAAAACTCCTTCTCATCCTCCCCAGAGGAGACAGAAGCTACTTCGGCGGCCTCTCGAAGAGCGGCAAGGCCGGATTCATAAGGCTTGCCCTTCCCGCCCTCGCGGCCCTTACGCCGCAGGACTGGGACGTCGAGATACTCGACACGAGGGTTAAAGCAATTGACTTCAACCAAAAGGCCGACCTTGTCGGAATAACCGGCTTTACCTCCGAAATACCCCATGCATACGAAGTAGCCGACGGTTTTCGGAAAAAAGGGATGAAGGTCGTCATGGGAGGCATACACGTGTCAGCGCTCCCTGACGAGGCACTTACTCACGCGGACAGCGTCGTGGTGGGCGAGGCGGAAGACATCTGGGAAACACTTCTTCGTGATTTCGAAAATGGGAACCTGAAGTCTATATACAAAGGAGAAGGCCTGCCCGAACTCAAAGGACTGCCGTGCCCGAGAAGAGACCTCCTCGACAGAAAGATGTACTCGTCCGGGTTTAATTCCCTTCAGGCCACGAGGGGATGCCCCTTTGACTGCAACTATTGCGCGGTTACTGCGTTCTTCGGACAAAAATTCCGCGTAAGGCCGGTGAACGAGGTCATAGACGAGGTGTCCAAGTTCGACACGAAAAACTTTTTCTTCATGGACGACAATATAATCGGACAGCCTAAGTACGCGAAGGAACTCTTCAAAGCCCTTATCCCGCTGAAAAAGACCTGGGGCTCGCAGGCCTCGATAAACCTCGCAAAGGACATTGAGCTCGTAAACCTCTACGCCAAGTGCGGCGGAAAATACGCGTTCATCGGCCTCGAAAGCCTCTCCAAGGCTAACTTGAAAAACGTGAACAAGTCGTGGAACTCTCCGGACAGTTACAAGGAATCCATAAAAAGGATACACGACGCGGGCATTAACGTCATAGCGAGCTTCGTATTCGGCCTCGACGAGGACGACCCTTCGGTATTCAAAAACACCTTCGACTTCATAATGGAAAACAACATCGCGGCCGCTCAGTTCCACATACTCACCCCTCTTCCCGGAACGCGGCTCTACGAAGAATTCGAAAAAGACAACAGGATAATTGACAGGAACTGGAGCAAATACCACACCGGAGAGGTCGTCTTCAAACCCAAGGGCATGACCGCAGAGGAACTTCAGGCCGGATATTATTGGATATACAGAAACACATATAGCCTCAAAAACATCATGAAACGGTGCCTCAGAAAGCCCGTCGGATTGAGCTTCAGGATCGGCGCGAACATAAGTTACAGGAATAAAGCGCTTAAGATGAAGGAGGCCGCGTGAAATACGAAACAGTAATCGGGCTTGAGGTCCACGCCCAGCTCCTCACTAAATCCAAACTTTTCTGCCCCTGCTCCGCGAAATTCGGCGCCGAGCCCAATACCCAGACCTGCCCCGTGTGCCTCGGCATGCCCGGGGTTTTGCCCGTATTAAATAAAACCTCGGTCGAGTTCGCGATAAAGATGGCTCTTGCGGTAAACTGCAAGATAAACCAAAAGAGCGTGTTCGCGAGGAAAAACTACTTTTACCCCGACCTGCCCAAGGGCTACCAAATATCCCAGTACGACGAGCCGCTCGCCGTAGGCGGGCACCTCGACATAGAGGCCAACGAAGGCAAAGGAAAAAGAATCGGCATAACAAGAATCCACATGGAAGAGGACGCCGGAAAACTCCTCCACGGAGAAACGCCGGAAGAAACCGGCTCGAGCTTCGTTGACCTCAATAGAACCGGCGTGCCCTTGATAGAAATCGTGAGCGAGCCGGACTTGAGAACCCCTGACGAGGCGGTCGCGTATCTTAAGGCTGTGAGAGACATACTCGTTTACCTTGAAATCTGCGACGGCAACATGCAGGAAGGAAGCCTCCGCTGCGACGCGAACGTCTCGATACGACCCGTTGGCGAGAAAAAATTGGGCACAAAGGCCGAACTCAAAAACATGAACTCTTTTAAATTCCTGAAAGACGCGGTCGCGTATGAGACAACGCGGCAGATTGAGGTTTTGGAAAGCGGGGAAAAGGTTATTCAGGAAACGCGCCTCTTCGACCCGTCAAAGGGAGTAACCCGCTCCATGAGGTCAAAAGAAGAGGCGCACGATTACAGGTATTTTCCGGAGCCGGATTTACTGCCTCTCATAGTGGAAGAAAAAGAGGTCTCTGAAATCAAGAAGACCCTTCCGGAACTGCCTCAGGAAAAAAGAGAGAGATTCGTAAAAGACTACTCTATTCCGTCTTACGACGCGGGAGTTTTAACCGCCGAGAAGGCGGTTGCGGATTTTTACGAGGAATGCGTCAAAAAATTTAACGAGCCTAAGACCGTCTCGAACTGGGTCATGGGAGAATTACTCAAGCTCCTTAACGAAAACAGCGTTTCGATAAAGGACTCTCCAATTACGCCTGAAAAGCTAAGCGAGGTTCTTACCCTCATAAAGGACGGCTTAATAAGCGGCAAGATTGGAAAAGAAGTCTTTGAGGAGATGTTCAAGACCGGCAAAACCGCGTCAATCATTGTAAAAGAAAAAGGCCTTGTCCAAATTTCTGACGAAGGCTCACTCGTAAAGATAGTCGAGGAGATCGTTGCGAATAACTCAAAAGAGGTCGAAAAATACAAGGCAGGAAACCAAAAACTCATGGGATTCTTCGTGGGCGAGGTGATGAAGGTAACCAAGGGGCAGGCAAATCCAGGGGTGGTGTCGAGGCTTTTAAAAGAGAGGCTCGGGTAAAGGGTTTTTATGTTTAGAACTGTTTTAATTGTATTATTTGTTCTTATTTCCTGTTCACCGTCGGCGGCGGATAAGGAAGCGCGGCCTTATCCCTACGTTGCCACGGCTAATAACGGAAGGTTCTACTTTAAAATGTCTCCTGACCCAAATGACCCGAATGCGCAATGGGACCTCGGCAAAGGTTACGGGACACTCTTCGAAATAAACAATGACGGTACGGAAAAAGCATTATGGAAGGTTGAGGGCTGGTATGCGTTCACAACCTACATTTCGAATGACGGCAAATATCTCGTAAGAATGAATATTTGGCCGGGGGGTCAGGAACCTTCAGATGAACATCTCGCCATAGCATTCTATAAGAACGGTAAACTTTTAAAAAGTTACTCCACCAAAGACTTAATAAAAAACCCATCTGTTATTCGCCCTATGATAAGCCATTATTCTTATCTTAAAAAAATCGTCGGCTTCGAAGAACCATACAATTACCGTTTCACCATACAAACAGTTGACAACATTGAATATGTTTTCGATGCGTCAAACGGAATGATTGTTTCCCGAAAAAACCTGCAAAAATAACTAAACCTTTATTATGTAGTATATTTCGTTCGTCCTGAAC
>JBBTLC010000085.1:0-8576 GCA_038068875.1 Deltaproteobacteria bacterium | reverse complement strand
GGAGCTCAGCCCTGCCGGCGCGGCGTTTTAAACGCGGTTGAAAGTTCGGCTTCAACATCTTTGTAGTTTTCTACAAAGGTGTTTTCCTTTCTAACCGAAATCACTATGTCGGCGGATAATGGAAAGGCCTCTTTATTCAGCCTGAAAAATTCCCTGAGAAGTCTTTTTAACCGGTTTCGCCGCGCCGCGCATCCTGCGTGGCGTCCGACAATCAAACCCAGACGTCTTATGTCGCTTGTGTTTGGAAGGATGTAGATAAGGAAACTTCTGGTAGAGTGTTTTCTTCCCTGTTTTCTTACCTTTTGAAAATCCTCGGAACTTTTAAGCCTTAAGTTCCGTCCAAATGGCCGGCTAATCCCTTGACCCATAATGTTTCAATTTGCCTCATGTCGCGCGCACATTGTGACGGCTTATTAATTTATTGCGCCGTCCGCAAGGACTGAGCCCTTGACCCGCAATGTTTCAATTTGTCTTGTGCTATGCACACCGCAGTGGCTTATTGATTCATGGTGCTGTCCGCAAAGACAGGAGTTTATTTATTGGTGCTTACCTTTACGGTAAGGCGCTTTCTGCCTTTGGCCCTTCTTCTGTTAAGCACGTTCGTTCCGCCGGGCGAGCTCATCCTCGTCAAAAACCCGTGGGTTTTTTTTCTTTTTCTCTTGTTTGGTTGGAATGTTCTTTTACTCATTTTTCCATTCTCCGGATTTATGGATTATTATAGTCTCATCGGCATTACTACGTAATTATATTCAGCGGAGTCGGTAAGTTTTAAAATAACGGGGCTTAAAGAATCCTTAAGCTCCACCAATATTTTTTCGTCCGTCAGCACGTTGAGCGCGTCTATAAAATACCTGGAATTAAACGCTATTTCAATGTCGCTTCCCGCGTATTCAACCTCAAGTTCTTCGGTCGCGTCTCCGATATCTGGACTCGAAGAAGAAAGAAGAAGTTTATTTTTGGAAAGAGAAAATTTTATTCCCCTTACCTTATCGGAAGAAAGTATCGAAACCCTTTTTAAGGCCTCTAAAAAATCCTCTCTGCTCGCGGTAAACCTCTTATCGTTGTCTTTTGGCATTACCTGATTGTAGTCCGGAAATTCTCCTTCGATAAGGCGTATGTTCATGACGGTCGAATTTTTTTTCATTGTCGCGCTTTTTTTCGTAATTCCGAAGAAAAAATCGCCTTTTTCATCAAGGAGTTTTCTAAGTTCAAAAACGCCTTTTTTGGGAAGTATTACGCCTTCTTTTTCGGCGTCTATTCCTTCGGCTTCTTTTTCCACAATGGAAAGCCTGTGTCCGTCCGTTGTAACTATTTTAACCTTCAAATTCTTTTTTTCCATGTAAAAACCGTTTATATTGTAACGCGTTTCATCGGTGGATACCGCGAAAGATGTTTTATCTATCATGTCTTTAAGGATTTCCGGGTCCATCTTGGAAAGTTTGTTTTCTTCCACCTGTGGAAATGCCGGAAATTCCTTTGACGGAAGCCCCATGATATTGAATCTGGATTTTCCGCTTTTTATCGTAACCTTTTCATTTTCTCCGACGGTTATGTCTATTGAATTCGCCGAAAGTTGTTTTATTATCTCAAAAAGTTTTCTTGCGTTTACCGTTACCGACCCTTTTTTCTTTATGGTCGCCGGACAACTGTCTTTTATGAATATTTCCAGATCCGACGCCATTATTATAATGTTACCTTGTCCCGATTCAATAAAAACGTTCGCGAGTATGGGCATAGTATTTCTTTTTTCGACTATTCCTTGCACTCTTTGGAGTACTTTTACAAATTCATCTTTTTCTATGTTAAATTCCATGTCCCTACTCCTTTCTATCTTAAATATATTTAAATAGTATATAGTATTAGAGCGTGTTTATATGTTTATAACAAAGAAAACCCCGCGTAAACTAAAGTCAATCCCGGTTTTTTGTTTGTTGATAAAAAAAAACCTTATAAACATTTTCCGTGTTTATAAAAAAGACAGCCTATATTAAATAAGATTATGCACATTAAGTCAACACGTTTTAAGCAAAGCTTGGCTTTACGCTTACATTGTTTTATTTACCACTCGATATATATACCGCCGAAATTTATTGATTCATCTGCCTCAAATAAACCGTTCGCAAAAACTTCATTAACCGATGCCAAGCGCGTCGAGTATTTTATTTACCGCGTTTTTTAAAGTTGGGTTTTCCGTAAGTTGATTTTCTATTTTTTTACACGCATGTATGGCTGTAGAATGATCTTTGCCGCCAAACGAAAAACCTATTTCCGGAAAAGAAAATTTTCCGTATTTTCTCGCCACAAACATCGCCACCTGTCTCGGCATGGCTATTGTTTGATGACGCCTTTTTGATTTCATATCGGATTGTTTTATGTTGTAAAATTGCGCCACGGTTTTTTGAATTTCTTCCAAAGAAAGTATTTTTTCGCTTTTATCTTTGGTCAGGTTTTTAAGGGCGTCTTTGGCCATGGAAATAGTTATGTCTTGCGCTGTCAGACTCGCGACGGCAATGATTCTGTTAAGATAGCCTTCAAGCTCTCTTACGTTTGAACTGTTTACGGAGGCGAGCCAAAGAATTACGTCGTCCGGAAGAGTTACGCCGTCGCTTTCGGCCTTGGTTTTTAATATCGCCACTTTGGTTTCGGTGTCAGGCGGCTGGATATCCGCCACAAGGCCCCATTCAAAGCGGCTCCTTAACCGTTCTTCTATGCCGTCTATGTCTTTGGGAAATCTGTCGCTCGTAACGACGATTTGTTTCCTTGTTTCATAGAGGGCGTTAAATGTGTGAAAAAATTCTTCCTGTGTTCTTTCTTTTCCGGCCCAAAACTGTATGTCGTCTATCAAAAGAACGTCCACATTGCGGAATTTTTTTCTAAATTCCCCCATTTTGTGCTTGCTTACGTAATTTATGAATTCGTTCATAAAACGTTCCGAGGTGTAATAATAGACGTTGGCGGAAGGATTTTCCGTCAATATCTTATGGCCGATGGCTTGCAGGAGATGGGTTTTTCCGAGTCCGACCCCGCCGTAGATGAAAAGAGGGTTGTATTTGCTTCCGAGATTTTTGGATATCGCCGAACACGCGGCGTGGGCGAACTCGTTTGCTTTGCCGACGACGAAGTTTTCAAAGGTATATTTAGGATGGAGACTGCCGGTCACGGTGCCGGAGGGTTTTTTCTTGGAGGTTGAAGCGCTTTCTTTATTTATTGCCGCGGTTGCTTCACTATCCCCGCTGTCTTCGGAAATCCGCCAGTTTAATAAAAAGTCTTTCTTCGTATTTTTGCTTATGATGTCCTGAATAAGGGGAAGATAGTGATCCTTGAGCCATTCGAGGAAAAACCGGTTCGGCACCTCAAGCTCTATCGTGTACTCGTCGCCGCCCGTAACCTTTATCGGTTTAAACCAAGTCGCATAGTGTTGAGGAGAAACGTGTTTTCCCGCTTCCTCCAAACAATTTTTCCAGATACTTTTTGTTGTCGAATCCATGGATATTCCAATGTCCTTGCGGACGGCAAAATGAATTAATAAACCCCTGTGGCGCGCATGCCCCGACACAAGTTAAAGCATTATGGGTCAAGGGCTCAGCCCTTGTGATATTCACAAAGTTGTTAACAGGTGTTGATAACTTTATCCCGGAAGAGTGGTTACTTTAGCAGAGTTAAAATGGGATTTCAAGAGAAATCTTTATAGGTAAAAACATTAATATTTTTAATTAGTTACGGATAAAGGCCGCGTAACGCCGTTGCCTCGCTGACCCTGCCGGCTCCGACTATCATGGCCGCGGTTCTCATATCAGCGTTGGTTTTTTCGTGCGTTTCAAATACCTCTTTGAACGCCTTGGTCATGATGATCTTGAGCTTGGTCGAAACCTCGTTTTCGTCCCAGAAAAACCTTTGAAGGTCTTGTACCCATTCGAAATAACTTACCACTACTCCCCCGGCGTTACAGAGTATGTCCGGTATGATAAAAATGCCTTTGTCTTTTAAGATAAGGTCCGCTTCGACGGTAGTAGGATTATTGGCTCCCTCGGCTATTATGGCCGCCTTTATGCCGGCGGCGTTTTTTTCGTTTATCTGCCCTTCGATAGCGGCCGGTATGAGCACGTCCACCTCTTTCAATATGAGTTCTTCAACCGGCATTTCCTCCGCGCCCTTAAAACCCATTACGGAACGGGTTTCTTTTTTATGGGCGAGAAGGGCCTTTATGTCAAGACCTTTGGGGTTATACACGGCGGCCTTGGAGTCGGCGACGCCGACTATCTTCGCTCCGAGTTCGTTTAACATCTCGGCGCACGCCGAGCCCACCTTTCCTATTCCTATGATGGAGACCTTAAGCCCCTCGGTTTTCATGTCGAGTTTTTTCAAGGCCTCGAGGAGCGTTATGACTACGCCTTCGGACGTGGCCCTTTTTCTGCCGAGGCTTCCGCCGAGGGCTATTGGTTTTCCGGTAACGACTCCGGGCACGGAATACCCTCTTATCATGGAATAGGTGTCCATCATCCACGCCATTGTCTGCTCGTCCGTGTACATGTCAGGGGCCGGGATATCGGATTCGGGCCCTATGATAAATCCGATTTCATAGGTATAACGGCGGGTCAGGTGTTCCAGTTCTTTCAGGCTCATCTTCGTAGAGTCGCAGGCCACTCCGCCTTTGGCCCCGCCGAAAGGGATGTTCGTTATGGCGCATTTCCACGTCATTATGGCCGCGAACGCGATTATCTCGTCGAGCGTGACTCCGGGATGGTATCTTATCCCGCCCTTTGCCGGGCCTCTCGCGGTATTGTACTGGACGCGGTAGCCGGTAAAAAATCTTACGCTCCCGTCGTCCATGGCAACCGGCACCGATACCGTGACTGAACGCTTCGGATGCCTCAGTCTCTCATAGAGGTGGTCCGGGAGTTTCATATACCGGTTCGCGTTTTCAAGCCTCGCAAGAACCTCTTCAAAGGAACTTTTCTTTTGCGTCATGGTTTTTATCGGGGTTGACAATCAAACCGGCCTTTCATTTTAGTAGGGAGTATCTTAATGTCGGGCAAGAGGTTTTGTCAAGGGAATTTGGGGGAGGGCCGAGCTTCCTGCTTAAGATTGTTCGCAGGAATGCGAGACCTCGCTTATAGCGGGCGGGGACAGGCTCTTGACTCATAATGTTTTAATTTGTTTCTTTAACTCCCCTCCTTGACAAGGAGGGGTCGGGGAGGTTGTTTTGAGCCTGATTTTACCCCACCCCGGCCTCCCCTTATAAAGGGGAGGAGGAAGGTGCCGTCCGCAAGGGCTGAGCCCTTGACCCATAATGTTTTAATTTACTTTATGCCATGCGAACCACCGGGGCTTATTAATTCATTTCGCCGTTCGTCCGCCGTAGGCGGAGGTTGAATGGGTTTAGTCTTACGCGGATTCTGAAAGTTCCCCCATCACCTTCAAGTATATGCCCCTCACCTCTTCCCTTTTCTTCAAATAATCGGATATTAGTTTTTCTCCGGCATTGCCTTTATAACCCATTTTTTTGGCGAGCGAGTCGGTTTCGACGCTTCCCGAAGCAAGCACGCATATTGATTTGTCGTGCACTATCCTGAGCCTTGTTTCTATGTGGCGATAGAATTTGTACGCTCCTTCGAGCGCGTTATAATCTTTCTCTTTTAATATCCCGGCCTCGAAGGAATTTTTCAGGGCAAGAAGGGTGTTCGGCGAGCGGAGCTTTTTTTCTTTGCCGTGCCTTAAAAGAAGCGCCTGAACGAGAAACTCGACGTCCACCATGCCGCCCTTGCCGGCCTTTATGTCGAACCGCGTCTCTGTTTCTTTCGCGACTTCGACTTCCATCCTTTTTCTTATTCTTAAAAGTTCCGATACGTCTTTTTTCGCAAGATTCTTTGAATATACTATGCCGGAGAGTTCTTTAATGACATCAAGTCCGAAGTCCCTGTCCCCGGCTACCGTGCTTACGCGCGTCAAGGCCTGCCTTTCCCAAACGCTCGCCTTTTCTCTCTGATAATCAAGGAGCGCGGTCTTTGATACCACGAGAGGCCCGGAACTTCCGGACGGCCGGAGCCTCGCGTCCACGTTGAACAAAAACCCCTCGTTCGTCCTGAGAGACAAAATGCTTATCATCTTTTGCGCCGCGTGCGCGTAGAACTCGTGGTTTGATATTACCTTGGGGCCGGAGGTTTCCTCAAAGCCGGGATTTTCGGCGTAAACGAAAATGATGTCGAGGTCGCTTCCGTAGATTAGCTCGCCTCCGCCGAGTTTTCCTAGTCCGAGGACCGTAAACCTTTCGTCCCCAGGCGTTCCGTATTTTTTGACGAGTTGAGCCGCCGCTGTCTTATACGCCGCTTCCAGAGAGGCTCCCGCAAGGGAACTTATCTGCGTTGAGACGTCCTCGCTTGATAGTTCCCCGAGGAGGTCTTTTGTGCCGATGCGGAAGAGTTCCTGTTTTTTGTAGCGTCTCAGATTATCGAGGGTTTGTTCGTAATCAGCGCTTTTGGCGGTAACGTCTGATATTTCTCTCATGAATTCTTCTTCGGTCTTAGCCGGTTTTGCGACATCCGGTGAAAGGAGGATGTCCAGGTTTTCTGGTTTTTCTATGAGCATGTTCGAGAGAAACGCGCTCCCGCCGAATATCTTCATGAGTTCGGTTATAAGGGGCGTGTTTTCAACGAGGAGCGAGTAGATGCCGACGCGCGAGCCGGCGGCCGAGATAAAACGTTCGATATTGGAAAGAGCCATGTCAGGGTCGGGCGAGGTCGAAGCCCTGAAAAGCAGCAATGGCGAGAGTTTTTCAAGAAGAACCCGCGCCTTTTGCGAGAGGTGAAGGAACGGGGAAGTTCCCCTTAGAAGTAGCGCGTTTTTAAGCGCGGTCTCCGCGTCTTTGAAACCCAGGGATTTTACGGCAAAGAGCCTTTCCTTTTCAAGCGCGTCGTCGGAAAGAGCCGCGAAGACCTCTTCAGGGATTCCCTCTTTAAAGACGTCTTTTGATTTGTAGAAAAGCCCGCGAAAGATGTCGTGGATCGAATCGGTTTTTTCCTTTAACGCTTTCAGGAATTCCTTGATTGAGGCGAAGCCCATTGTCTTCGCTATGCGGAAGACCTCTTCCTCCCTCTCCGGGAGATTCTGGGTTTGAAGTCCCTCGACCATCTGAAGCCTGTGTTCGAGGTTTCTTAAAAACACGTAACCGTCTTTAAGCAAAGAGGCGTCTTTCGCGCTCAACAAGTCTTTCTCGCGGAGTTTTTCCATGGCGCGAAGCGTCGAGTTGTCTCTTACGTCGGGATTTTTACCGCCGTATATGAGCTGCAACGCCTGGCAGAAAAACTCTATCTCCCTTATGCCGCCCCTTCCGAGTTTTACGTTTATGGCCGTGTTTTTGCCCCTTATCTGAGCGAGGTCGATTTTTTCCTTCATCGCTTTTATTTCTTCGATGGAGGTGAAGTCGAGGTATTTTCTGTAGGTAAAGGGCGTAATCATCTTCATAAAGGCCGTTCCGAGTTCCTCGTCCCCTGCAACGGGCCGCGCCTTTATCATGGCGCTCCGTTCCCACATCTGTCCCCAGCTCTCGTAGTATATCTCCGCGCTCCGAAGAGAGTTCGCGAGGTCGCCGCTTCGGCCTTCGGGACGGAGGTCGAGGTCAACCCTGAAGACAAACCCGTCTCCGGTCGGCTGATTTATGAGTTTCGTGAGTTTTTCGGAGACCTTGACGAAAAACGCGTGAAGCGAAATCTTCGAGGATTCTTTTCCGTCCACTCCGGAGGTTTCCCCTTTATCGCTTGAATATACGTAGATGATGTCTATGTCCGAGAGGAAGTTCAGTTCTCTCCCCCCGAATTTGCCGAGGGCTATGACCGAAAACACGGCCTCTTTTTGCGTTCCGTCTTCGTCAATATAATAAGGAGCGCCGCAGGATTTCTTGAGCTCATCCAAGACGAATCTTATTCCTGTATCGAGCGAGGCGCTCGCGAGGTCGGATATCTCTTTCGCGGTCTCCGCCATCGAAGACATTTTGAAAAGGTCTCTCGCCCCTATTCTTAAATATTCCTTGTTGCGGTAAATCCTTAATCTTTTCGCCATGTCGGAAAATTCAATCGCTCCGCGGCAAAATTCAACGAGTTCTTTTTTTAACATTGCCAAATCTTTTTTTGTTTCCAGCCGCCCTTCCAAGAAAAGTCCTTCAAGCCAATCCGGGTTTTGCGCTAAAAACCCGGAAAGATATTGAGACGAGCCGCCAAGGGAGGCGAGCTTTTTTAAGGCTGTTTTGTCTTTTGAGAGTTTTTTTATGGTCTCTTTCGGAGCGCCTTCGATTACGCGCTCGATGTTCGCGAGAGAGTCGCCGGGGTTTGGGGAAGATAAAACGAAATCAAGGACGTCTTCAAGAGAGTTTTTTAACGCGCCCTTTGAGAGCGTTGAGAGGTCTTTTCGCGCCCTCTTTCCGTCGTTGAAGCCAAGGGATTGAAGTTCGATTGAGGAAGTCGCTTCGTCTTTTTTAAGGATGTCCTTTGCCTTCGTCATAAGGGTAATTTATCATTAGCGCGGGATAAAAGGCAACAAGGGCCGAGCTCCCCGCTTAAGATTGCGGGGACAGGCTCTTGACC
>JBBTLC010000084.1:0-2242 GCA_038068875.1 Deltaproteobacteria bacterium | reverse complement strand
CGAGGTTGTGGTAAACGGCATAAGCGTAGACCCGAGGAACTACATACTCAATTAAGATTGCGTAGGGGTTCAAAATTTTGAACCCCTACTAAACGCCGCCCCGTGCCTTTTCAGGCACGGGTTTTTTATTTTCAGGCCTTCGCTTGCGGCGCGTCGAGGCATGAAAGTGAATTCCGGCCGGTGTAGAATTGTCATGTCAAATGTGGTAGCATTAGCATAATTTTCATCCCCGAAAGGAATCTTATGGCGTTAAACGCGTTAGGAAGCGTATTGAGAAAAGTTTTCGGCTCGAAAAACGACAGGGAGGTAAAGAGGCTTACCCCTCTTGTGGAGAATATAAACTCTTTCGAGCCGAAGATGCAGTCCCTCGGAGACGCGGAATTAAAGGGATTGACCGAGAGGTTCAAGACCCGGCTCGCAGGAGGCGAGAGCCCGGACGCTCTTTTGCCCGAGGCGTTCGCCGCCGTTCGCGAGGCCGCCAAGAGGCATTTGAACATGCGCCACTTCGACATGCAGCTTATCGGAGGAATGGTTCTCCACGAGGGCAAGATATCCGAGATGAAAACCGGCGAGGGCAAGACCCTTGTCGCGACCCTTCCCCTTTACTTGAACGCCCTTATTGGCAAGGGATGCCACCTCGTGACCGTAAACGATTACCTCGCGCAGAGGGACGCCTGCTGGATGGGGCCCGTGTACCACGCCCTCGGACTCTCGGTCGGCATCATACAGCATGACGCGAGTTTTCTCTTTGACCCGTCCTTTCACGGCGAAGACAGGAAGCATCCGAACATGAGGCCCGTACCGAGAAAAGAGGCCTACGGCGCGGACATAACCTACTGCACGAATAACGAGCTCGGCTTCGATTACTTGAGGGACAACATGAAGTTCTCTTTAGACGATTACGTCCAGAGGGATCTCAATTTCGCGATAGTGGACGAGGTTGACTCTATACTCATAGACGAGGCGCGCACCCCTCTCATAATATCGGGGCAGGCAGAGGAATCCACGGACAGGTATTTTCAGATAGACGGGATAGTGCCGTTTTTGAAAGTCGAGACGCACTACACGGTGGAAGAGAAGGATAAGCAGGTTCTCCTTACAGAGGACGGCGTGACCAAGGTCGAGGAACTGCTTAGCGTGGATAATCTCTACGACCCGCGCCACATAGAAACGCTCCACCACGTCAATCAGGGCCTTCGGGCGCACGTGCTTTTCAGGAAAGACGTGGATTACGTCGTGAAGGACGGCGAGATAATAATAGTTGACGAGTTCACCGGTCGCCTCATGCCCGGAAGACGCTGGAGCGACGGGCTGCATCAGGCCATCGAAGCCAAGGAGAAGGTGAAGATAGAGAGCGAGAACCAAACCCTCGCGAGCATTACCTTCCAGAATTATTTCAGGATGTACAAGAAACTTGCGGGCATGACCGGCACCGCCGAGACAGAGGCAGGGGAGTTTTATTCCATCTATAAGTTAGACGTCGTCGTTATACCCACGAATAAGCCGATGATAAGACTTGACAACCAGGACCTCGTTTATAAGACAAAGAAGGAAAAGAGAAGCGCTGTCGTAGAAGAGATAAAGGATTGCTATGACAAGGGGAAGCCGGTCCTCGTCGGAACAATCTCAATCGAGGAATCGGAGAGGTTCTCGACGGAGCTCAAGAAAAGCGGCGTGCCGCACCACGTGCTTAACGCCAAGCAGCACGAGCGCGAGGCCGAGATAGTCGCTCAGGCCGGAAGGCTTAAGGCCGTAACCATCTCGACCAACATGGCCGGAAGAGGCACCGACATAGTGCTCGGCGGAAACCCGGCTTTTATGGCCGCGGCAAAATCCGGCAAGGACGCCTCTACCGAAGAGTACGAGAAGGAGTTTTCCGAGGCCTTGATGGTTTGCGAGGAAGAGAAGAAGAAAGTTTTGGAACTCGGCGGTCTTTACATACTCGGCACCGAACGCCATGAATCGAGGCGCATAGACAACCAGCTTCGCGGACGTTCCGGACGTCAGGGAGACCCGGGCGCGTCGCGTTTTTACTTGTCGCTCGATGACGACCTCATGAGGATCTTCGGAGGGGAGCGCATAACCTCCATCATGGACAGGCTCGGCATGGAAGAGGGCGTTCCGCTCGAGCACTCCTTCATATCAAAGGCGGTCGAGAACGCGCAGAAAAAAGTCGAGGGGCATAACTTCGACATAAGAAAGCACCTCCTCGAATACGACGACGTCATGAACGAGCAAAGGA
>JBBTLC010000083.1:0-5526 GCA_038068875.1 Deltaproteobacteria bacterium | reverse complement strand
GTTTATGTCGCCGAAGGCGCCGAGGTTCCGGCCGAACCGGGGGATCATGCCATCTATCTCGCTTTTGTACGCATTCTCGGCCTTATTCACGCCTTCAAGTTCCTCGACCCTCTTGCCGAGTTTATCTATGATTTCTTTCTGCTCTCGCAGTTCTTTGTTTACGTCGACATCAATGGCCAGCACCGGAGAAAGGAAAGGAAACGCAAACAACGATAAGACGGCGCACACTGCCAAGCAACTGATGAGTCTCATGGCAATACCCTCCTGTATATATTTTAACGCAAAAAAGACATCCGTCAAACAAGCACTGCTCTCGCGTCAGCCGCGACAACTCCCTTTTCGTAAACGAAAAGAGGATTTATCTCTATCTCGCTTAGGCCGTCGAACTCGGATATTATTTGCGACACCTTGAATATAACCTCGGCTATCCCGTCTATGTCGAACCTTTTACCCCTTGAACCGTTAAGAAAGGCGTAGGCCTTTATCTCCGTAACCATCTCCGCGGCCTCTTCCCTTGTTACAGGAGCGAGCCTGAAACTGAAATCCCTCATCGCCTCGACCATTACCCCGCCCATGCCGAACATTACCGCAGGCCCGAACTGAGCGTCTTTCAACGAACCCACTATGACTTCGACGGCTCCCTGAGGAAGCATCTCCTCGATTATAAAGCCCTCTATGTTCGCCCCGGGGACGCCGTCGGCTATGTGACAGAGCATCTCCATCCACGCGCTCTCTAATTCAGAGGCGTCCTTAAGCCCCGTAGCGACGCCGCCCGCCTCGGTCTTGTGCGGTATGTCGGACGAGACGACTTTCAAAACAAGCGGGTAGCCTATGTCAGAGGCGGAATTTACGGCCTCCTCGATGCTCTTTACGACAAGACGCTTCGGAAGCGATATGCCGCGCGAGGCGAGGATTTCCATGGTCTCCGGCTCTGTAAGGATTTTCCTGCCCTGTTCTTTTAACATCTTTATGGCGTCTTTGTCCATTATCTTCGATTCTTAATTCTAAGTTAAAACGCTGAAACTTATCTTAAAGCGGACATGATACCTGCGCCCGCTTTGTCACCCTGAACTTGTTTCAGGGTCTCGTCTTTATCCTTAACTATTCCAACCGAATGAGATGCTGAACCAAGTTCAGCATGACATTTTGGTTATTAGCGATGTGTTACGGCAACAGGTTACCGTCCGCAAGGGCTGAGCCCTTGACCCGTAACGTTTCAATTTGTTTCGTGCCATGCGCGCTACAGCGGCTTATTAATTCACTTAAGCCGTCCGCAGGACCTTTGAAAGAGCCGCGGCCGCGCGCACCGCTCCCTCGGGCGTTGAAAAAACCGGAAGCCCCAATTCCTCGAAAAGCCTTTTCTTGGTCTTGGCGTATTCCCCGCCCGGCGAACATATAATAACCGGCTTGCCGGACTTTTTCGCGGTCTCCGCCAAGATGGCCGGAAGCTCGTCTGTAAGCGCCGGAGGCCCCCATAGCGCCGCCACTATAGCGATGTCGAAGTCATCGCCTTCGAGAGTCTCCCTCAAGGCGTCCCCGTACCACTCGTCAGTCGCGCTTCCCGTGAGGTCAAGGGGATTGCTCACGGTAAAATATCCGGGAAACGTTTTCTTTAATTTTTCAACCTTCTCGCCGCTCAATTGCGCCACAATAAGCCCCCTCGCCGCGCACTCGTCCGCCATGCTTACGCCTATGCCGCCGCCGTCGGTTATTATCACGACCCTTTTCCCGGGCGCCTTGCTAAACCTCGAAAAAACACGGCCCGCGTCTATAAACTCCTCGTAACCCGATATCTCGATTACGCCCGCCTTTTTAAAGGCCGCCCTGTACAATTCGTACCTGCCCGCCATTGCTCCGGTATGAGACCTGGCAGCGCCTCCTCCCGCCGAATAACGCCCCGCCTTCAAGGCTATGACGGGCTTTTTTTTCGCGCACTCCGTCGCGCTTTCCACGAACTTTCTTCCGTCGCTTATGCCCTCGATGTATAAGAGCACCGCGCCTGTCGAGGAATCCTCCGTCAAAAAATCAAGACAATCCGCCTCATCCACGTCCGCTTTATTGCCGTAACTCACCACACGCGCCACGCCTATGCCTTCGGAGGCGAATTCTTCCATGGCGATAAGGGCGAATGAACCGCTCTGCGAGAGCACGGATACACGCCCGGGCCCGGGCCTCTTCGCCCTTTCACGGGGTATGAAAAACGTATCCACGCTCGATATCGTATCGTATATGCCCATGCAATTCGGGCCGACTATCCTTATGCCGCTCTTAGCGGAAACCTCTTTCAGTTCCGCCTCGAGAAGCGCGCCGTTAAAGCCTGTCTCGGAAAAGCCTCCCCCTATCACTATCGCGCCCTTCACTAAACCCGCGGCCCCTTGAATAACCTCCACCGCCGTCAGAGAAGACACGGCGACCACGGCCAGATCCACGTCCTCTTCTATCGCCTTTATGTCGGGGAAACACCGCCTTCCCCTGACAATATCGTACTTTGGATTTACCGGGTAAATCTTCCCTTTAAACCCGGCGTTCTCGAGGCTGTCCATGATTATGGACGCGAGCTTACCCTTCGAGTCGGTCGCGCCCACGACGGCTATGGAACGAGGATTAAAGAGAAAATCCAGTTTCCCCGCGTCAGCCATACGCCTCTTTATCCCGTGACCGGCGCATCAATCGAGCTTGAAAGCGACCTTCAAAACGACCTGAAACTCGACGACCTTGCCGTCCGCTATCCTGCCGTGCTGTTCCGCGACCTCGAACCATGAAAGGCCGTGAAGGGACTCCGAGGCCTTCGCGACAGCGTTCTTTATCGCGTCCTCGTAACTCTTCTCGGAAACCCCCACAAGTTCTATCTTCTTGTACACCTTTGCCATAAAGAATCCCCTCTCGTTTTGTTTTTACAATTTCATTGACGTAAGAAAAATAAAGACTATGCCGAGCGCCAAAACCGCCATGTTAAGAATAGAGCTTATCGCGTGAACCTTCCTGAATTCCGCTCGAAGCGTCTCTTTTTTTTCCGCGTCCGCCGAGTCCCTCATCTCGGCCTTTATCGAAGCCGCGCGCTTGCCCGTTACGAGACCCGAATAAAGACTGACTACGGTCATAAGGACAAGAAGGACGGGCCTTGAGTAGTGCGAGTCTTTTTCGGAATTCATCATAACGGCGAGAGTAATGAACGTTACCGCGCCTCCCGCGTAACCGATTGCCCGATACTTAGGGAATATGTCCCCTACGACGTCTCCGGCGGCCTCACGAGGAAGCTTCTTGAATATGCTCGGGGCCGCGAAAAAACTGAAAAACACGATAGAGCCGACCCATATCGACAAAGACATCAAATGAAGGAATTTAACTATAACCATGACTGCCCCCACCGGAAAATAAAAAAAACGCGCCTATGGCAACGGCTCTTTGACGAGACACGCCGTCACGCCCCGACGCGAGGCAATGAAACAAAATAACAGGACTTATAAACTTCCTGATAAAATATACTACATAAATGCGGTTAACTCAACCTTAAAAACACATTTTTTACGCGGGACGGGGTACTCCGCCTTAGGCGGACAAAGCATGGGTCGCGCAATTTTATGGCGTGTAGAACCAAAAGATTGTATCAGTTACCGGTTATCAGTTATCAGTAAAAATAAAATAACCGTTAACTTCTTTTCACTTTCCTTCTATAAGGGGAGTCTTACGGTTAAGACAAAGGGCCTGTCCTGAGCAACAAGCCCTGAGTTTATCGAAGGGTCGAAGGGCGAAGGCGCGGGTCAGATTGTCGCGTGTTTTTTAGCCGAACGTATTACCTCGTCGGCGAAGTACGGTTTTCTGATGAACTCGTCTATCATTCCTTCTTTTACGCCCTGCGCTATGTATCTCTCCGCGTCCTTGAAATACCCGGTAAAGAGTATGACCCTGGCGCCGGGCCTTATCTTTTTTATCTCCCTGAAGGTGTCGAGCCCGTTCATTCCCGGCATCACCATGTCCATGAAAACAACCGCGTAGTCTTTCTTTCTGGCCTCCTCTACCGCCGTCTTTCCGTCAACCGCGTAAGCGGCGTCGAACCCCTCGTCCTTCAGGATTTCGCTTATCCCGAGCCCGATAGTCTCCTCATCGTCAACGATAAGCACGCTTGTTTTGGATTTTTTCCCCTTCATAGCCTCCCTCTCTGTCATTCCCGTCCGCCGATAATAATGGCGGAAGCGGGAATCCATTATGGTTTTTTACTCGGCCGCCGCATATAGAATAAACGGCCATCCTCATGCAAAGTCTGCCTTACCGTGCCTTATGATAAAATTTTCCGGCCAAGGAACATATCGAAGATGATGAGCTAAAACAAGGGAGGCGGTTTTCGCGGTGGTTTAAAGTATATATCACTATAAGTTTCTGTCAAGTCCCAACGTCAAATTATAACTATCGGCAGAATCAATAAGCCTCAGAGGTTTTCTCCTCCCCTTTGCAAGGGGAGGCTGGGTGGGGTAAAAGGCGGATTCAAAACAACCTCCCCCAACCCCTCCTTACTAAGGAGGGGAGTTAAAGAGACGAGTTAGAAAAGGTAATAACCGCAGGACCGGGCCTGCTGCCTTGACCAAGCAAGACGGCTTGTGTTAATTTAAGATGCGATGTATCCCTCTTGCATAAGTTTTGTTTTCGTAGGGCAGACCTTTAGGTCTGCGTCTTTGAGCAAGGCTAAAGCCTTGCCCTACATGCGTGCCGTAAAAAAAGGCGTCCTTGCCGCTTGCCTCATTTCCATGGTTTTTATTTTAAACTCGTGCACCCCGAATAACCCGTACAGGGCCGAAGAAAAACAAAAAAACGTGCTCTACTCGAGTTTCGAGGCTCCGCCAAAGCACCTCGACCCGGCCAAGAGTTACAGCTCCGACGAATACGACATACTCGGCCAGATATACGAACCGATTATACAGTACCATTATCTTAAAAGGCCCTTTGAACTGATACCTCTTACAGCCATAAAAGCGCCGGAACCCGCGTACTTCGACCACAACGGGCGAAGCCTTCCGCAAAACGCTTTGCCCTCGGAAGTCAAAAAAGCGGTGTACGAAATAAAAATCAAAAAAGGCATCCTCTATCAGTTCC
The DNA here is from genome assembly GCA_038068875.1 of Deltaproteobacteria bacterium. GTDB lineage: Bacteria > Desulfobacterota > GWC2-55-46 > GWC2-55-46 > DRQE01 > JBBTLC01. Next base: position 438 of record JBBTLC010000083.1, on the reverse strand, counting down.
ACCCGGCCTTTGCCAAAACCAAAGACGGTCTGCCCCTTTACGCCGGGCTTAAGGAAAAAGACCTCAAGGGAATAAAAGAGATAAGCGATTTTCCGGTTACCGGCACGCGCGAGCTGACTTCCGACGACTACATATACCAGATAAAAAGGCTCACCGACCCGCGGTTGCAATGCCCCATACTTCCGATACTCGAAAAATACATAGCAGGGCTCGATGAGTACTCGGCCTTGCTCGCGAAGGATCTGGGAAAAACACGCTCGGAGCGCAAAAAGCTCATTGGCGCCTCGTACAACCAAACAACCGACGAGGCGGAGAACCCGATACTGCCGGATTACGACAAGCATCCTCTGGCGGGTGTCGAAAAAATAGACTCGCACACATTCAGGATAACCCTTACGACTAAATACCCTCAGTTCATCTACTGGCTCGCGATGCCGT
>JBBTLC010000082.1:0-2055 GCA_038068875.1 Deltaproteobacteria bacterium | reverse complement strand
AAGTAAGGGAGTTTAAGTCCCGTATGGAGGAACGTCCCGGCAGAAGCGAGCGTCAAAAAGAGCCACGCATAAGTAAGATGCCCGTCGGCGGCGGCGGACACGATTATGGATTTGCTCACGAAGCCGCTGAAAAACGGCACGCTCGATATGGCAAAGCCCCCAACCATGTAAAGGATAAATGTAAGAGGCATGGTCTTGTACAGCCCGCCAAGTTCGGAGAGTTTGCTTTTTCCGGTCATATAGAGAACGCTTCCCGCGCCCATAAAGAGAAGCCCCTTATAAAGTATATGGGCAAAGGCATGGGCGACGGCGCCGTTTATCGCCATCTGTGTGCCGATGCCGACCGCCGCCACCATGTAGCCGACCTGGCTTATGATGTGATAGGCCAGAAGCCTTCTTATATCGTTTTCCAAAACAGCATAGATAACGCCGTAGATCGCCATTATGACGCCGAGCCATATGAGAATGTCCGTCCCGGCAAAACCCCTCGCAAGGGCGTATACCGCGCTCTTTGTCGTGAACGCCGACATAAAGACGGCGCCGCTTATCGTTGCCTCAGGGTAGGCGTCCGGAAGCCATGCCCCTAACGGAGGCACCGCGGCGTTAATGATGAAAGCAAGGAGTATGAGCGCGGCGCCGGGTCCGGCGAGTTCCATGGGGTTGAAGGCGAAGCTATGGGTCTGCGCATAATACATTACAGCCCCTCCTATGAGGCATACCCCGCCTAAGATATGCACCAATATGTACCTGAACGCCGCCCCGTAAGCCGCATCCGTCCTCCGGTAAAGTATCAAGAATACCGAAGAAAACGCCATGAACTCCCAGAATATGACGAGCGTAAGAAAATCCCCCGCGAGCGCGACCCCGATGGCGCTCCCGGCGTAAACAAAACCGGCTATGTGATGGCCGTCTTCTTTGAAATTCAGCCCGTAACACATCGAAATGAAAGCCGTGAGCGAAAATATGTATGAAAACACGAGCGAGAGTTTATCAACCCTGCCGAATATCAGTTCCTGACCCATGATCTGATACGCCCCGTATGTCCCTTCGCTCATGTTCAGAACGCTTAAGAACGCGAGCGCGGGCAGTAAAAGCAGATACGCCTGCTTTACCCTGCCTTTGAAAACCGGGATCAAAATGGAGCCTGCTATGAGTACCGCTCCCGGGTGAACCCAATCAATCATAATAGTCCTCGCTTTTCTGCAACCACACTTTCCCGATAAATTTTGACACCACTATAATGGCAACGCACGAAATAAAGCCGTATACGGCGCTGAAGCCCGGGATTTCGTCCCACGGAAATATCGCGTGATGCTTCGGTATTATGAAATCAGCGATTACCAAAAGCCCCATGGCAACGTAAACAACGGTCTTGAAAACCTTCTTGCCATGACCTTCGAGTATCTTTTCGAGTATCATTTTATCCTCTCTATGATGGACAGGAAAAAGTCGGGCCATACGCCTACTATGACCGTTATCGCCGCCGTAACCATTATTGGCGCCACAACGAACAAAGGCGCCTCTTTCACATTATGCACGTGACTGTCTTCCGACGGTTCTTTGAAATACGCCCTGAAGATAATGGGGAGAAAGTAGGCCGCGTTAAGAACGGTGCTCGTAAGAAGCACCACGAGCACGGTTCCGTTTCCGGCCTCGAGCGCGCCCTTCACGAGATACCACTTGCTCGTGAACCCGGCAACCGCCGGAACGCCTATCATGGAAAGAGCGCCTATGGTAAAGGCCGCCATGGTGTAAGGCATCTTCTTCGCTATGCCGTCAAGTTGGCTTATCTTTTTTATGTGGGAGGCGACGAATATGCTTCCGGCGCAGAAAAAGAGCGTTACCTTGGAAAACGCGTGATTCCCTATGTGAAGTATGCCTCCCAAGACGCCGCTCGGAGTAAGGAGCGCCACTCCTAATATCACGTAAGAGAGCTGGCTTATGGTCGAGTAGGCGAGCCTCGCCTTAAGGTCGTCTTTCGTGAGGGCTATGACCGAGGCGGTTATTACCGTAAAAGAGGCGAAGAGCGCGGTCGGAAGCCCGAGCCCGAAGTAG
>JBBTLC010000081.1:0-2273 GCA_038068875.1 Deltaproteobacteria bacterium | reverse complement strand
CATAAAAGAAAATTTCTCCAAGAAGAAGCCCCTTAAGGGCGTGAAGATAGCGGCTTGTTTGCACGTTACGACCGAGACGGCGAATCTCGCCATAACCCTTAAGGCGGGAGGGGCGGATGTTGTTCTCTGCGCCTCGAACCCTCTTTCAACGCAGGACGATGTTGCCGCCTCGCTCGTTAAGGACTTCGGCATCCCTACCTTTGCCATAAAAGGCGAAGACAACAAAACCTACTATAAGCACCTAAACGAGATATTGGACAGAAGGCCGAACATCACCATGGACGACGGCGCGGATCTCGTGTCCCTTCTTCACAGCAAGAGGGCGAAGGACGCAAAAGGCATCCTCGGCTCGACCGAAGAAACCACGACCGGCGTCATAAGGCTTAAGAGCCTTGCGGCGAAAGGGCTCCTTAAGTTTCCGGTTATTGCGGTAAACGACGCGGCAACCAAGCATTTCTTTGACAACCGCTACGGCACAGGGCAGTCCACGATTGACGGTATCGTAAGGGCGACGAACAGGCTTATAGCGGGCTCGACCTTCGTTGTCTGCGGCTACGGCTGGTGCGGCAAGGGTCTGGCCATGAGGGCGCGGGGCATGGGTGCGAATGTCATTGTTACCGAGATAGATCCCTTGCCGGCATTAGAGGCAGTTATGGACGGATTCAGGGTCATGCCGATAAAAGAGACCGCCTCGATAGGCGACTTTTTCTGCACTGTCACGGGCAACATAAACGTAATAAGAAAAGAGCACTTCGCAGCGATGAAAGACGGCTCCATAGTGTCCAACTCCGGGCACTTCAACGTTGAACTCGGCCTTGACGGCCTTAACGCCATAACAAAGAAAAAGCGCATGATAAGGGATTTGGTCGAGGAACATACGATGAGGAACGGTAGGAGGATATACGTCTTGGCCGAAGGCCGCCTCGTGAACCTCGCGTGCGCCGAAGGCCACCCCGCGAGCGTCATGGACATGAGCTTCGCGAATCAGGCTCTTTCAGCCGCGTATCTCGTTGAGAGGGGACGCAAGCTCGAAAATAAGGTTTATACCGTTCCCGAGGAAATAGACAGGAACATAGCGAAGATGAAACTCGCCACCTTAGGCATAACCATAGACACCCTCACGAAAGAGCAGAAGATTTATCTCTCCTCATGGGAGATGGGCACGTAGGGAAAGGTGAATATGGTCGTAAAGAAGGGGGGCCGTGAGGTTCCCCAGTTTTTTTGCCGCATTAAGGAAACCTTTGCCAACCAATAGCCGCTATGATATAATAAAAAAATTAAATATAATCGGGGGTGTCTTTGTAAATGGGTATGACATCATCTAAGAATTCCGGAGTTTTTGGCGTTTTCCTCATTTCCTGCGCCGCTCTTTTGCTCCTCGCCTCTTGCGCCACGACAAATAAGAAGGCCGAGGTGCCGGCCGTTGACACGCTTTACGCGAAGGGCATTTCTTCTTACGAGAACGGCCTTTACGAGGAGGCAGAGGTTTCTTTTAAAAGCATTACGGACGAATATCCTCTAAGCCCTCAGGCAGTCGAGGCCGAACTTATGCTCGGAGACACGTATTACGTCAGCGAAAGATATGACGAGGCGAGCGCCTCTTACACCGCGTTTCAGGCGTTTCATCCCGGGCACCCGAAGGCCGCTTACGCCCTGTTTCAGAAAGGCATGAGCCACTTCAAGGAGGTCTTGAGCGTTGACAGGGACCAGACCAAGACCAAAAAGGCCCTTTTCGCCTTTGAAGACCTCGTAAAGTTCTATCCCGAAAGCCCATACGCCGAGAAGTCCAAGGAGGTAGTTTCTTTCTTGAGGACTCGGCTCGCCGGGAGCGAGATGTATGTCGGCAGGTTCTATTACAAGACGAAGAATTATAAAGGCGCGCTTAGAAGGTTCAGCATAGTCATAAAGGATTACCGCGATACCAATGCCGTGGACGAGGCGCTTTATTACATAGGCGAGACCTATGATTCGCTCGGAGAGAAAGAGCTCGCGAAGGAAGCGTTCGGAACCCTCGTGAGTGATTTTCCCCGGAGTTCTTTTTTCGAGGTCGCCAAGAGCAGGCTTTAAGAGAGTCGAGGCGCAGTTCTTTTTATCGTTTAATTTTTAATGCGGCGCAGCCAGCAGTAACTCCCTCTCCCCCGCCTGAGGCGGGTGGGAGAGGGTTGGGGTGAGGGGGAAGCTGAATACTTTCACCTTCCACTACAAGTTCATACGGAGACCCGGACATGGCCGAAGAATGGCATGAACACTATGAAGTAGGCAGAAGGGCGTTC
>JBBTLC010000080.1:2121-10929 GCA_038068875.1 Deltaproteobacteria bacterium | reverse complement strand
CCCTACGGCGGAATCGGATCATAATAGAAAGCAGGCGGAGGAAATAAAACCCGACGTCATAATATTAGACGTCATGATGAAGACCAAGGATCAGGGTTTCCAGGTGAGTTACAGGCTTAAAAATAACCCCTCGCTCTCTCATATCCCCATACTCATGCTCACCTCGGTCGGCACGGAAACGGGGTTCGTCTTCAGCAAAGACGACGAAGACTACCTCATGGCGGACGATCTGGCTCAAAAACCGATAACTCCTTCGGAACTTATCTCTAAAATCGAAAAACTGGTCAAAAAGTGACAAACGCCGCGGTCACGGGATTCGAAGATAAACTCAAGTGGTACGTCAGGATGAGATGGCTTACCGCGGCGGCGCTTATCGTCGCGGCTATTCTGGCAAGATATATTTTTTCGATAGACCTGCCCTCGGGTAAGGTTTACGCGATAGCCTTAATCGTAGCGTCCTATAACCTCTTCTTCGCCTATTGGCCGAAAACTCCGAAAACCCCTCATGCGGCAAAGACCTTAATACTCGTGCAGGCCTATTTAGACCTCTTCTCGCTTCTCCTCCTTGTCCATTTCACGGGAGGGGTGGAGAATCCCGTTCTTTTTTACTTCATATTTCATACCGTGCTTACGAGCCTGCTGCTCGAAAAAGAATACGCCTACGTTCAGGCCTTTATCGCGGTTTCCGCCGTATTTACCCTCTTCGCCGGAGAATATTCGGGCGTCTTGGCGCACTATCACCTTGGCGGCTTCATTAAAGGAGAGCTCTACAATAACCCCGGATACCTTGCGGCAGTATGCACGGTGTTCGCGTCGTCGGTGTTTTTCACGGCATACATATCCGCGTCGGTCGCAGAAAAACTGAAGTCGCGGGAGAAAGAACTTTCGGAAAAAGACCGCATGAAGTCCGAATACGTAAGGATCGTGGCGCACGACATAAAATCCCCCCTCTCCTCGGCCCTGAGCCTTATGGACGTCGTGTTAGAGGGCTACTCGGGCGAGATTACGGACAAAGGTAAGGAGATGCTCTCCAGAGCCAGAAAAAAAATCGAATTCGCCCACGCGTACGCCGAAGACCTGCTTAACCTTTCGAGGTTGCGGAGCGCCGGCACGGTTCGCCTCGGCCCGGTGGACGTAAACTCCCTGATAGACGACGCGTTGACGCTTACCTCAGGAAAACGCGAGGCCAAGGGCATGGAAATAAGCGTGGATAAAAAAGACTTCCCCTCTTCCATTACAGCCGACAGGGAGTGCCTATTGCACGTTCTCACAAACCTCATCTCAAACGCCGTTGAATACACGCCCGAAGGCGGGCGCATAGCCGTGCGGTGCGCGTCATCGATTGATAGGCTCATACTCACCGTGTCCGATACGGGGGTGGGAATACCCGTTGACGACATACCGAAGATATTCGACGAATTCTACCGCGGGAAAAACGTGGAAAAGACCACGAAAGGCACGGGGCTCGGACTTTCGCTCGTCAAATACATCGTCGAAACGCACGGCGGCTCGATAACCGTCAGGAGCGAACTCGGGAAAGGCTCCGCCTTCACTGTCAGCCTCCCGATAGAAGGTCCGGCGTCAAGGTAAATTCAAATATATCTTGCAATAAGAACGCTAAACCCTGTATATTAAATTATATCGGCTCAAAGAGGGAAAATGCGTATAAACATTGCCGCAGGCGAGATAATCACCCGGATACTGCAACGTAAAAAGCGGCATGAATTAAGTCCGGAAGACGTTGATCTTAAGGAAATGCTTACGAGCATACTGGAACGCGCGAACGAGTTCGTGCCGTCCGAGTCCGGCTCTATTTTCATAGACGACCCTGTGCTTGACGAAAGCAGCAACAAACCCGGGAAGCTCTACTTCGTGGCCTGCTACGGCAAAGGCTCGAAAAAACTCGCCGGCGCCCATATATCGGCCGACACCGGAATAGTTGGAAATTCTTATAGGAACGGACGCCCCTACATAAGCAAGCACACGGAAAGAGACCCTCTCTTTTCCGACCATATAGACAAAAAAACGAAGTTCAACACAAAGTCCATAATCTGCATTCCCATAAAGATACGCGGCGTCACAGTCGGAGTTCTTGAACTCATAAACCGCGTGGGATGCGTAAACTACTCGGATAAAGACCTCGACCTCCTGAAGATATTCGCCGGCTACACCTCCACCCTCATACAGAACTCCCTCGATGCCAAGCGCTTCGCCGACATGGCCATAAACGACAGCCTCACGGGACTCTTTAACGACAGGTACTTTTACCTGCGCCTTTCGGAAGAAATCGCGAAGGCGCGAAGGTCCGGCAAAGACATCTCTCTTATCTTCATGGACCTCGACAGGTTCAAGGAGATAAACGACACGCACGGGCACTTGGCCGGCAGCCAGCTCTTGCGGGAGGTGGGCAGCCTGCTTTCTATCTTTTCCGAACATCACGGCTGCACTCCCGTAAGGTACGGCGGAGACGAATTCACGTTAATACTTCCTGGATGCGGGGCTGAAAAAACAAGGCTTCTGGCGGAGAAAATCAGGAAGACAATCGAAGGGTTCGTTTTTCTCGAAAAAAGAACATCCGAGGAAATACCCCCGCTTAAGATTAAAGATATAATAACCATAAGCATGGGCGTCGCCTCGCTTAAGAAAAACGTCAAAAAGAAGATATCTCTGAGCCATACTCGCGACGCCATCATAAAAGCCGCCGACGAAGCCATGTACGAATCCAAGCAAAACGGCAAGAACACCGTAACTGTTTGTCGAAAAATCTTTCCTAAAGAATAGCCGGTAACCTGTTATTTTAATTGACTTTTCGCCTGACCCATGCCGACCCATCCTTCGGAGGGTACCCCGTGGGTACTCCGCTCGCCCCTTCCTTGACAAACCTTAATTCGGGATTATAATTAATATATGGAAGGCGACGGAGCTGACGAGGCGAAAAGAATCTGACAGGCGGGACGCCTGTCCTACCGACGGAACAAGCGAGAGGAGTGTGAGTTATATGAGAGCCATAAGAAGATGGGATCCTCTCTCGGAACTCTCCACCCTGCATAAAGAAATGGACGAGTTCTTCAAAAAGACCTTTGGCGGCATTGCGCTCGGACACGCGAAAAGCGCGCCATACCCGACGATTGAATGCTTCTTGAAAGAAGGCAATGTCGTCGTAAAGGCTGACCTTCCCGGGATAGATGCCAAGGACATCGAAATCTCGGTAACGGGCAACATGCTTACTGTCAAAGGCGAAAGAAAGACCGAAAAGACGGAAAAAGAAGGCGAACACTTCTACTCTGAAACTTCCTACGGCGCGTTTGAAAGGACGATAACGCTTCCGGAAGGCGTAAACGCCGATAACGCGCGAGCCTCTTTCCGAAGTGGCGTTCTCGAAGTAACGATGCCGATAAAAGCCGGGGCATTGCCAAGGAAGGTGACTGTGGAAGTGGAAGGCGAAAAGGCCGGCAAAAAAGCGGCCTGACGCTAATATCTCGAAATCGCCTCGTCGCAAAAGCCGGACAACTGACAAACAGCAGTCCGGTTTTTCGTTTACCCTGTTTCCGAAGCCGTAAACCTACTTCCCGTAAAACTCCATTATGCTTTCGGCCACGTAAAGGATTTCTTCTTTTTTAAGTTCCGGATATATCGGCAAAGCTATGGTCTCCTCGGCCGCGCGTTCGGACTCCGGGAAATCCCCCTTCTTGTAGCCGAGATTCTTGAAACACTTCTGCATGTGAAGAGGAACCGGATAATATATCTCAGAGCCTATGTCCTTGGAATTAAGATAGCGCCTCAAGGCATCCCTATCCTTAACGCGCGCCACGAACTGGTTAAAGACCATCTGATTTCCCTTTTCCACGTGAGGAAGAGTAACGCATTGAAGTCCCTTCAAGGCCGAATAATAAACTGCCGCGTTCTTTGCGCGGCTTCCGGCCCACGCGTCCAGATACTTGAGTTTTATCCTTAAGACCGAGGCCTGTATCTCGTCGAGCCTCGAGTTAAAACCCACGAGTTCATGATAATACCGAACCTTGCTGCCATGCACCCGGAGCATCCGCGCGGTCTCGGCTATGGTCTTGGCGTTTGTGGTTATCATTCCGCCGTCGCCGAAACAACCGAGGTTCTTTGTCGGGTAAAAGGATAAACACCCGGCGCTTCCCATGGAACCGGCCTTTTTTCCCTTATGGGCCGCGCCTATGGCCTGAGCCGCGTCCTCGACTACAAGTATGCCGTAATCGCGCGCTATCCTGTTTATGGCCGTCATATCCGCGCACTGCCCGTAAAGATGCACCGGCATCACTGCCTTGAATTTCACGCGCTTTTTCTTTTTAAGCAATTCTTCCAGCGAAGCAATAGAGATGTTGTAAGTGCGGGGGTCTATGTCAACGAAGACCGGCACGGCCCCGAGAAGAGATATCGAGCCTGCGGTGGAAAAAAACGTGTAAGGGGTTGTTATGACCTTATCGCCGGGACCCACCCCGAGGGATTTCAGGGCAAGCAGTATGGCGTCGCTCCCGGACGCCACGGCTACCGCGTATTTTACGCCGCAGTACGCGGCTATCTCACATTCGAGCGCAACGACGTTATCGGCGAGTATGTAGCGCTGCGAATCGCAAACGGCCTTTATCGCGGAAAGCGCTTCCTTTCGTATCTTTTTATACTGTCCCGACAAATCAAGCAACTTTACCTTCAAGAATCAGACCCTCCTTAAAAAAATCGCCTCACAAGAGGCTTGGATTCGGAAACCGTGCAACCGCGCGCTGCGGCCTTTTATTGAACGGCGGCGTTCTTCTTTTTCAAAACCTTATCCTTGGCTATCTTGTCCAAAACCCCGTTTATGAAGGCCGCTGACTCGTCCGACGAAAACTCCTTCGCCAGCTCGACCGCCTCGTCTATGGCGACCTTATACGGCACGTCGTTCCTTATCGTCAACTCGTAAATGGCGAGCCTCAAGATATTTCTGTCCACGACGGCCATTCTCTCGATTGTCCAGTTTTCCGAATACTCTTCCATGAGGGAATCTATAATGGAGGCGTTATCCACAACCCCTTTAAAAAGCGCTTCCCCGTAGGCGATGGACGCCTTGGCGAGCCCAGATTCGTCCATATCGAGCGTACCCGAAAGGGTCTTCCCTGCGAGCCCTGCTATGGTTTCCCCTGAAAGTTCCGCCTGATAAAGGGCCTGCAACGCGGCCTCGCGGGATTTTCTTCTCTGCATGGTGTCATCTCTTTTTCATGGACTGCAAAAGATTAGCCATCTCTATCGCGGTAAGAGCCGCGTCCCTGCCCTTGTTGCCGCTCTTCGTGCCGGCCCTCTCTATGGCCTGCTCTATCGTATCGGCGGTTATTACGCCGAAGGCTATGGGCACGCCGGATTCAACGGATGCCTTGGCTATGCCCTTCGCCGCCTCTCCGGCCACGAAATCAAAGTGCGGCGTCGAGCCGCGGATTATGGCACCTACGCATATTATGGCGTCGTGAGATTTTTTCTGAGCGAGGGTCTTGACGACAAGCGGCATCTCGAAAGTGCCTGGCACCTTAAAGACGTCTATGTCTTTTTCGTCCATGCCGCTTCTTAAAAGGGTGTCCATTGCCCCCTCAAGAAGCCTCTCGCCTATGAAGTCGTTGAACCTGCTGACGACTATCGCCGCCTTTAATCCCTTAGCCGACAGATTGCCTTCGAAAACGTTTGGCATAAAGCCTCCTTTTTTGTCACCCTGAACTTGTTTCAGGGTCTGTCTTTGAATTTTAAAACGAGATGCTGAAACGAGTTCAGCATGACAGATTGATTATAATTGCCACGGAAAATCTATTCCGCGCCACACAAAAGTGATTTTACCCGAAACCTACTTTTTAACGGCGTCCACCTTCGTGAGAATATGACCCATCTTTTCTTTCTTGGTGCGAAGATAATGCACGTTCTTCTCTCCCGGCGCTATCTCTATCGGAACCCTCTCCACGACCTCTATCCCGTAACCCTCGATGCCTTTGATCTTTTTCGGATTATTGGTCATGAGGCGCATCTTCCTTACGCCCAAGTCGAGGAGTATCTGGGCGCCTATGCCGTACTCGCGAAGGTCGGCCTTAAAACCCAGACTCTCATTAGCCTCGACGGTATCCATGCCCTGATCTTGCAGCGCGTAGGCCTTAATCTTATTTCCGAGCCCTATGCCGCGGCCTTCCTGATGCATGTATAACAATATCCCCTTGCCTTCCCTTTCTATCATCTTAAGCGCTCCGGCGAGTTGCTCGCCGCAATCGCACCGCTCGCTTCCGAAGACATCCCCGGTGAGGCACTCGGAGTGCACCCTCACGAGCACCGGCTCGTCCGAGTTTATCTCGCCTTTAATAAGAGCGAGATGCTCGTGCGAATCAATCTCGTTCTCGTAAGCGATTGCCAAAAACTCTCCGGCGTGCTTCGTCGGCACCGGCGCCTCGGACACGCGCCTTACGAGATGGTCTTTCCTCAAACGGTATTCGATTATATCGGCTACGGTTACGATACTTATGCCGTGCTCCTTAGAAAACGCCTCAAGCTCGGGCATCCTCGCCATGGCGCCGTCGTCTTTCATTATCTCGCATATAACGCCCATCGAAGGAAGTCCCGCGAGCCGCGCGAGGTCAACCGAGCCTTCGGTCTGCCCCGCCCGGACGAGCACCCCGCCCTTGCGTGCGCGAAGCGGGAATATGTGGCCCGGACGCACGAAGTCAACAGACTTGGCGTCATTTTGAGTGGCCGCGAGTATGGTAACCGCCCTGTCGCTTGCTGATATGCCGGTAGTGATATTCTGCGCCGCGTCTATGGATATCGTAAAGGCCGTCCTGTAAAGTGAGGTATTGTCCTTAACCATCATATCCAAGCCGAGCATATCGGCCTTGTCCTCGTTAAGGGTAAGGCAGATAAGCCCTCTTCCGTGCCTGGCCATAAAGTTAACGGCATCCGGGGTAATCTTCGAGGCGGCCATGCAAAGGTCTCCCTCGTTCTCCCTGTCCTCGTCGTCAACGAGGATTACCATGCGGCCTTCCCTTATGTCTTTTAAAGCGTCTTCTATCCTCTTAATGGACATATTATAACCCTCTTTCCTACCCCACCCACCCTCCCATTGTAAAGGGGAGGAGATATGCTTTCTCTCCCCTCCTTACCAAGGAGGGGTAGGGGGAGGTTTTCTTTAACCCTACTTCCCTTTTCCACCCATGAAACCGTGCTCTTTTAAAAAATCCTCTGTAACGCCCTTGCCGACATTCCCGGCGGTAAACCTCTCGACGTATTTGCCGATAATGTCCGTCTCTATATTCACCTCATCGCCGACCTTACGGCTCGAAAGAGTCGTTGACTTAAGCGTATGAGGGATAACGGCTGTTTTAAAACCGTCTTCAATAAGTTCCGCTATCGTAAGACTTATGCCGTCAATCGCGACAGAACCTTTATGAACCAAGAAGCGAAGGAACCTGCTCTCCATTGAAATCTCGAATATTGAAAAAACCTCCGTGTCTCTCCGTGCCCTTATCTTTCCTTTGCAATCAACGTGGCCCGTAACCATGCGCCCGCCCATGGGCTTATTGAGGGTTAAGGGCGTTTCAAGATTTACGGCGCTTCCTTTTTTAAGACTTCCGAGAGTGGTATGAGAAAGAGTCTCGGAACTCACGTCGGCGGAAAAGACTCCCCCGGCAAAATCAACGACAGTCAGGCAACTTCCATTCACGCTTACGCTGTCGCCCTGCTTAAACACGTTTGACGCGAAAGCGCACCTGACCTTAATTCTACCAGATGCGCCCTTTTTTTCAAGGTTTTCCACGGTTCCTATGGCTTCGATTATGCCGGTGAACATGGGTTTAGTCCCGTCCTTGCTTCTTATTCTTTCGGTGGGCATAGTCCACCATGACGCGCCATTGCCGGATGAAATATATTAACCAAGATGTTTAGAAATCTCGTCAATCACATTATTAAAGAATTCTTTCAGAATGCTTTTTTGCTGTTCTTTAGAACCTTCTTTAAATTCATTAAATTTTTCCTCAGGCAAATCAAACGAAACACTTCCACCACCAGCATATTTATATTCCTCGATGTCGAACATGGTTCCCTTTTGAGGTTTACCTTTATATTCTTTAAAAATGCTTTTGCACCAATAACGATCAAAAGCAAGACCAATCACCGGGGGGTCGTCCTCATAATTTATACCAAACCAAGGCCATATCTCGTTAGTTCCTTTTTTTAATATAAAATATTTTCCAGTATCACCGTTACCACACGCATGGATAGTATTATACAAACTATAATTATATTCTTGTATAATCTTTTCAATTAAATTAGAGAAATAGTAGAGCGAATTTAACTTGTCGAACCGTATTTCTTTAATCTCTTTCATGGAGCATACCTCCTTGACATAAGAAATATAGCCCTTGATAATAGGCCTATCGGTTTCCTCAAAATTTGCATTTTTTAATGACTCGACAAAATCACACCATTGGCGTATCACGAAACCACATTCGTCCGCGCCTTTAATTTCATGATTTGTAATTATACCGTACCCTTTGACCTTAAAAGACTCAGAATACTCTTTAAAGTGATAATTCTTATCGTATATTTTATTTTCTATAATAAACGAATTATCTCCATTTGTAACAAAAAAATCTACACGATTATTTCCTTCAGGATATTCTCCAGAATGTTCTCGCGATATGTTCGATGGTTTCTCTTGGTCAAAATCCTTAAATCCGAATACCTGCATAAAAAGATTGAGAAATTCCGGACAACTGTCAGCCATAGCCCATGTTACATCGGAAAGATCATTTTCTTTCCGCATCCTTATCGCTAAATTTT
>JBBTLC010000080.1:0-2111 GCA_038068875.1 Deltaproteobacteria bacterium | reverse complement strand
AAATATTTTATCAATCATACTTATGCCTATTTTCGTAAGGATACAGACTCAGACTAATGTTGGGTTACGCTTCGCTAACCCAACCTACCTCTTTCCGTTCCCTGCATTCTTCCTGGATTCCCGCTCAAAAGCTTGTCCCCGCAATCTTAAGCGGGGAACCAGATAAAAAAAGAGAATGCCCGCGGGAATGACGAACAAAAACCAAGAACCCATCTCAAACATCTTGGAGGCTCACCACTTCAACTTCAATTCGCTTTTTTACTTCATGGGCAGATTCAAGAAAACGATCGAGTTCATCAAGGGTTTTCGCATGGAAGTATCGTTCTCCGCATTCAGAGCATACTTCTGCCCCCACATTTTCAACGATATACAACTTGCCGTTGAGCCAGTGTTGCCTTTTCACCTTCTTTTTTATTGTTTGTCCTCCGCAAAATTCACAAATCATATCTCCTCCCTCAAAGCATATACGGTTATTATAACCAAATTACCGTCCTCTTTGAATCTGCAGACAGCATGAATAAGCCTGCCATCCCTTGCAGGGCCTTCTATTCTATATCTCGCACCCCTTATATCTTCTGTAAGCTTCTTTTCAATCCGCCCTTTAAGTATAGCATTTTCAACATCAGATCGCTCTAATCCGTCATTGAGCATTTCATCTTCCGCATGGGATGATAAATAATAATCCCTGTCTATTATCTTTTGCCGAGTCTTCTGAATACTTGCCATTCGTTATCTCTCATGGTGCGTCTTCGTTTAACGTCTACAGCACAGACGAAACCGATAGGTTTATAAGTTTTCCGTTGACTCCCCCTACAACCGCCCTTCGACGATAATATCTTTTCCAAGGCATTTGACTTTTGTTTTCTTTAGACTCACCGCCTCATCAACCCTTTTCACTCCGACACTTCCAACGCAATCCACCCCGTCCCCTCCGATTATTTTGGGAGCCATGATGAATATCGCCTTATCCACCACACCTTCTTTTAACGCCGAGGCCGCGAGGCGCGAGCCGCCTTCGATAAGCACGCTCGTTACGCCTCTTTTACCGAGTTCCCTTAAAACGTCTTTGACGCTTAACCCGTCTTTCGATTCTTTAACTTTTACGACCTCGACTCCTTTTTCCTCCAATAACCTAATCTTATTTTTATTAGCTTTAGCGGATGTAAAAATAAAAACCCTTTCCGTATGTGAAGCGAAAACTTTTGCGCAAGGCGACACCTTAAGCGAGCCGTCCAGAACAGCCCTTGCCGGATTCTTACCTTTTATAAGCCTGACGGTCAAACCCGGGTCGTCTTTTAATACTGTGCCTGAGCCAACCATTACGCAATCAACGAGGCTCCTTAACCTGTGGACGTATCTTCTCGACTCAAGAGACGTAATCCATTTGGAATCCCCGGTGGATGTGGCTATCTTTCCGTCAAGAGTTGTCGCAAGTTTTAAAATAACAAAAGGCGTTTTCTTTGTAATGTATTTTACGTACGTCTCATTCAGGCTAAGGCACTCGTCTCTTAAGACGTCTTTTATAACCTCTATCCCGCTTTTTTTAAGCGCCCTTATGCCTTTACCACTTACCTTGGGATTAGGGTCAATCGAGCCCACTACTACCTTCTTTACCCCTGAGTTGATTATAGTCTGAACGCACGGAGGGGTTCTACCGAAGTGAACACAAGGTTCCAAGGTTACGTAGAGTGTCGAGTCTTGTGCCGTCTTACCGGCATCTTGAAGCGCGTTCACTTCGGCGTGAGGCAATCCTGCCTCTTCGTGATAGCCGCGGCCTATTATTTTTCCGTTTTTGACGACAACCGAGCCGACTGCGGGATTCGGACTCGTCCTGCCGAGCCCTTTTTTCGCGAGTTTTATGGCAAGGCGCATAAAGCGAACGTGTTCCATATTATTCTTCCAAAATCATGCTACTTTTTCTCTTTTTTATCGAATAGTTTCGTGATTTCTTTCATAAACTCGTTTATGTCTCTGAACTCCCTATAAACCGAAGCGAACCTCACGTAAGCTACCTCGTCCAGGCTTTTAAGTTCTTCCATCACAAGTTCCCCTATGCGCGAGCTCGGCATCTCCCTCTCGCCCGAGGAAAGGAGCCTGTTCTCAACCCGGTC
>JBBTLC010000079.1:0-3041 GCA_038068875.1 Deltaproteobacteria bacterium | reverse complement strand
TCGGAGAGAAACACGACTCCGATAGAGCGATTGCCAACCCGCCCTCGGATAAATCATGGGCGGATTTTATTATACCACTCCGGACCGCCTCTCTACAAGAGTCCTCTACCTTTTTTTCGAGTTCCATGTCAATCGAGGGAGGCATTCCCCTGTCCATGTTATGGACGATTTTAAGGTATTCGCTTCCGCCGAGCTCGTCTTTTGTTACGCCCAAAAGCGCTATAATATCGCCCTCGTCCTTAAAGTGAGCGGTGGCGCGTAGCTCCACGTCCTCCAAAAGCCCTACCATGCCGATTGTCGGAGTCGGATAAACCGAGACGCCGGATGTTTCGTTATAAAAACTCACGTTTCCGCTTATGACCGGAATACCGAGTTTAAGGCAGGCCTCGCGTATTCCCTTGACAATGTTCTCGAACTGCCACATCACCTCCGGCCTTTCCGGGCTTCCGAAATTAAGGCAATCGGTAAGGGCAAGAGGCGTCGCGCCGGTTACGCTTATGTTCCGCGCCGCCTCGGCTACGGCTATCATTCCTCCGGTAAAGGGATCGAGATAACAGTAGCGGGAGTTGCAATCAACCGTCATTGCCAATCCCTTTTTGGTTCCCTTTATCCTTATTACGGCGCTGTCGCTTCCGGGCAAAATAACGGTGTCTGTCCTGACCATGTGGTCGTACTGACGGTATATCCACTCCTTGTCGGCGATATTAAGGGATGAGAGGAGTTTCAAAAGAGTTCCGTTTAAATCCTTTGGCGCGGGGATTTTATCCAAGTCGAGGGCCGTTATTTCGTCCTGAGTCGAAGGCCTCTTGGAAGGCCTTTTATACACCGGAGCCTCGTCAGTCAAAGCGGCTATCGGAAGCTCGGCCACAAGAACTCCCGCATCGAAGAGGGTTATTTTTTTGGTATCAGTGACCTTGCCTATTACGCAGGCCTCCAAATCCCACTTTCCGAATATCTCCTTTATCGCTGCCTCCGAACCCGACCGAGCCACAAGAAGCATCCTCTCCTGGGATTCGGAAAGCATGACCTCGTAGGGAGTCATAGCCTGTTCGCGCCTCGGAACGAGGCTTACGTCTATTTCTATTCCGGTCCCCGCCCTGCCGCCCATCTCGATACTCGAAGAGGTAAGCCCTGCCGCGCCCATGTCCTGTATGCCGATTATGTGGTCTGTCTTAAAGACTTCGAGGCACGCCTCAAGAAGAAGTTTCTCGGTAAAAGGGTCTCCGACCTGAACCGTGGGACGCCTTTCCTCGCCTCCCTCGCCGAACACGTCGCTCGCCATGGTCGCGCCGTGTATGCCGTCCCTGCCTGTGCGCGAGCCCACGTACATGACCGGGTTTCCGACACCCGAGGCGTTGCCCTTGAATATCTTATCCTTCCTTGCTATGCCGACCGTCATGGCGTTAACAAGACAGTTGCCGTTATAGGACTCGTGGAAATACGCCTCTCCTCCGACTGTCGGAATGCCCATGCAGTTGCCGTAACCGGCGATGCCCGCGACCACGCCTTCAAGGAGATACTTTGTCTTTTGGTTTTCCGGCGCGCCGAACCGGAGAGAGTTGAGAAGCGCCACGGGCCTCGCGCCCATGGTGAAAACGTCCCTCAATATGCCTCCGACGCCCGTTGCCGCGCCCTGATAAGGCTCGATGAAGGACGGGTGGTTATGGCTCTCTATCTTGAATATTGCGGCCAAGCCGTCGCCTATGTCAACGGCTCCGGCGTTTTCACCCGGGCCTTGAAGCACGGAGGGGCCTTTTGTCGGGAGATTCCTCAAGTGTATTCTCGATGACTTGTAGGAGCAGTGCTCGCTCCACATGACGGAGAAGATGCCGAGTTCGAGGAAATTCGGCTCCCTGCCCAAGATGTCGAGTATCTTTCGATACTCTTCTTCGGAAAGACCGTGCTCTTCTATGATGGTTGGGGTGATTTGCATGTTTGATTATCCGATGGAATATGACGACTGGCGAACGCTTTATGCCGCTTTCAGTTCGATGCCCTTTGTTCTAATCTCATATATCAACGGAATCCATGTGTCGTTTTTGTAAGACTCAAGGGATATGGCAACAGGTTCAATTCTTGTGTCTATTTCGCCGGCAATTTCAAAAAGTTTAGCGCTCCAATTGCTTTTCCCAAAATCAGGAGACACTACGGCAACGTCTATATCACTATATTTGCGCGCTTTTCCTGAAACCCTTGAACCATAGATGATTACCTTTGCCACTTTAATCTTTTGCCTTTTCAATTCTTTTACGAATGCCTCTACTTTTCTTAAGATAGCTCTTTCAACCATATATAAACCTCTTTTATTTCTTGCATTTTTTTACCGGCAAATTCTTTTGTGCATTTTTTATAAAATTCCATTTGTTGCTTTGGGTATCTTGCTTCAAAATGGAATTCCATAAATCTTGACAGTCTTTTCATTGTCTTTTGAGGAATTTCAATATCTAATTCTTCCGCGAGTAAAGATAGTGAATGCGTATATGGAGCATGTTTTTGCGTTGTTTTGACAACCAACGCCTTCAACAGTTTTTCTAACGCAAGATGCCCTATAAATAAAGCATACGGATACTTCTTCTTTTCATATAAAGCCTTCGCCACGTCTATGTCATACTCAGCGCCTTCGAGCCAATACTTAACGGTCTTAGCAACGTCAAATTTTAACATGCCCCACCATTTTCATGTTCATTCGCGGACGCTTCTAAATCTCGACAAAATCCTCTACAGGCACTTTAAGTTGCTTTTTAACGCGTTTCCCCGAGGAATATATATCATGAAAATCTTTTTCCACCTTCTTCAACACCCCTGCCTTGAAATACCTCTCCCCGCAATATTCGCACTCTTCGCAGGGGACGTTATTCACAAGGAGATACCTGTCGTCGTGCCTGTAGATATACTGCACTGATTTTTCTTCGAAATTTTTATTGCCGCAAAAACTACAAACCTTTTTCATTTTCCACCCCGCTCGTAAGGCGTCTTGAATTTAGGCGGCTTCGGGATATAAACGGTTACGACCACCATCCAATTCCCTCTTGTTCCGCAAA
>JBBTLC010000078.1:0-6010 GCA_038068875.1 Deltaproteobacteria bacterium | reverse complement strand
GGATAATAATGCTTAAGTATCGCTTTATAACTGCTCCCGTCCTCGGCCATGCCCTTGGCGCCCCACTGCGACAATCCCACTCCGTGCCCCGAACCCTTGCCGCTGAAGCGGAAACTCGAAGACGACTCCTTCTCGACATCGAAAAGCGTGCTCCGTAATATCGCGTATCCGAGGGCCTTCCTTAAGTCCTCGCCGGTCATGACGAAAGCCACTCCGTTCGCGTCTTCGACAATAATCGTCTTCACCCTCCCCGTGTCGGTCTTTTTCTCGACGCGAATCGAGCCCACCTCTTCGAGGGCGTAGCCGGCTTTCGTCAAGGCGTCTTTTATCCTGTCTCCGGTCAGAGAAAGTTCCCAAGAATAGTTCGGGCCCGACTCGTCGTATTCGCTCTCGACGCTTTCAAGATACGGATACCCCGTGCCCCACACCTCGGATGCCTCTTCGGTCACGCCTCCGGCATTGGAATGATACACGGTAAGGGCGGGGCTTCCGTCGTAGGTGAGCGCCTCGCCGCGGGTGTCCCTCACGGCGCGGTACACCGAAGAATCTTCCTTATCGGCCCCTGAATAGACCTGATCCATGTGGGTCGAGGTAAGGTCGTAAACTTGTCCTTTTCTCTTTTCTTTTTGAAAGAGGGCGTAGGTTCTCGCTATAACGACCTGCGCCTTTATGGCCTCGACGTGCCACTTGCTGGATATCTCGTTATTTATTATGCCGGCTACGTATTCGTCGATATGTATCTCGTTTATCGCCATGAGCGACCCTGCCTCCTGCCGCACCTCTATCACGCCGCGAAAGGGCTTGCCGTTAAGAGTAACGGCCTTGCCTGACGGATAAAACCGAAGAGGCGAGACGGCATTCTTTCCGTTCACGATAACGCCGCCCTCGATGCCCGTCTTTATTGTCACTCTGCCGCTTTTCTTTACGCCGTCCATTGAAATCTCTGAAGCTCCCTTAAGCACGAGGATGCGCAAAACATCCCCGCTCTTTTCAATCCCCGAGACGCCCGACGCGCAGCCCACGAAAACCAATGCCAAAACAAGGCATACCGTTATATAAAGAGTCTTTTTCATGCGCATAGTTTATCCAACGTAGCGTTTTATAAAATAAAGAGCGACAAGCCCCGCTGCCATGGAAATAAACCCCATTATACGGAGCGTCCTCTCGGGTATCTCCTGAAGAGTCATAGCCCACTCCTTTACCTTCGAAGGCGCCGCAAAATACGGTATGCCCTCGACAACCAATAGAACGGCGAGAACCGTCAATAAAAAAGCCATTTGCCCTCAGTTCCCTTATCTTTAAAAACCGCTCTCAAGGCCCGGCGCATTTGCAGAGACCCCGAAGATAATCTTTGAGCTCTATTATCTCTTCTTTGGTCAGAGTCCCGGAAAAAGGCGGCATCATGGTGGATTTACTCGTTGCCCTGCCGCCGGAGCGGATGACGTTTATAAGGTCCTCGTCCGAGAGCCTCGACATCTGGTCTTTGTTAGTATGGTCTTTGGGCTGAACAGGCTGGGATTTCGTGGCGTTTATTCCGTCGCCCTTGCCAGTAAGGCCGTGGCACTGGCTGCAATAGAACCTGTAATTCTCTCCTGCGCTCGAGGAAAACGCGACAGAGGAAAAAACAATGGCGCAGGACAAGACGAGAAAAAAGAGGATTTCTTTCATGAAAAATCCTTAAAGGGTGGAGACGTACTCGGCTAATATCTTCATCTCTTCGTTACCGAGGACGCCGGTGAATACCGGCATTCCGGTAACGCCGCCGAAGTACTTAGGATTCATGAGATAGGCGTAAACCCACTCCGGGGTAAGCCTTTTCCCTGCTCCGATAAGCGTCGGGCCGCTTAGGCCGCCTACCGCGTAATCGCCCTTGCTTACCTGATGACAGCCGTAACAGCCCAATTTTTTCTCGAATATGACCCTGCCCTTTACCGAATCAGCGGCCTTGGCCGAACCCGGCTTGACTTCAGGGGTCTTAAGGCTCATGAGATACTCCGCGACCGAAGCGGCATCGTTGCTTGAGAGCCTCGGATGGTCGCCCTTATTTCTTTCCGTGAGGGAGTAATACGCCATCGGCCTTATGGGCTTAGGATGAGCGAGCCACTCCTTCAAAAACCCTTCCCTGAACTTGCTTCCGGCGTACCAGAGTTCCGGCCCTTTTTTGGACATCGCGTCTTGTATGGTCTTTCCCTTGGCCGGAGCTTTTACCTGATGACACTCGTTGCATTTTTTAGAGTTGAACAAGGCCTCGCCGCCCGCTCCGCCTAAGGCGGACGGAGCGGCGAACGACTGCGAGGTCAAATCCAATCCGCCAATCAGTAAGGCGGACGCAACAGCGATAAAACCAAAAAAGTTCTTCATACTAACGCCTCGCCAATTAAAATATCTCATACTCTTCCAAGTGAAAGGTCTCGACGGATTTTACCGCGACCTTCGCGTTGAGCCTTCTCTTGATTTCTTCCACCACCCCGCCGCTTTCCTGCAGGAATGACGCTACCACCGGATTCGCGTAGACTATCGCCTTTTTCCTTCCGGAGAGTTCCTTCAAGAGGTCCCTGTAAATCTCTATCGCGACCGTTTCCCTGCCCTTTACGAAGCCGTCGCCGTCGCAGTACGGGCACGGCTCGAGGAGCGACTGGGAGATGCTCTCGCGGCTTCTTTTCCTCGTCATCTCGATTATGCCGAGTTCCGAAATCCTGAGGATATTGGTCTTTGCCTTATCCTGCTTAAGCGCGTCCTTGAAGGTCTTATAGACCTTATCGCGGTACGCCTCGCGCATCATGTCTATGAAGTCTATGACTATTATGCCGCCGATGTTACGGAGCCTCAACTGGCGCACAATCTCTTCGGCGGCCTCGATGTTGGTCTTCAGTATCGTGTCCTCGTGGCTCTTCTTTCCGACGTAGCTTCCGGTATTGACGTCTATCGCCGTCAACGCCTCCATCTGGTCCATCACTATGTGCCCGCCCGAAGGCAGCCAGACCTTTCTTGAAAGCGCCTTCGTGAGCTGAACCTCTATCGCGTGGGCGTCGAACATGCTGTCCTTGGTGTCGTAAAGCTCTATCTTGCCGCGAAGAGAGGGCATGAACTCGTCTATGAAACTCGCGGCCCTGTCGTACTCCTCTTTCGGCTCGACCAAAAGCTTCGCCATGTCAGGGGTAAAGGCGTCCCTTATGGAGCGCAGCGTAAGGTCGAGTTCCTCGTATATGAGACTCGGCGGCTTGCTCGTCTCGATTTTATTCGAGATGCTCTGCCAGAGCTTCACCAGAAAGTTCATGTCCGCGATTATCTCTTCTTTGTCCCGTGTTTCGCAGACAGTCCTTATTATGAACCCGTATCCGGGGGGACGCACCGAGGACACTATGTCGCGAAGCCTCCTTCTTTCCCTTTCGCTCCCGATCCTCCTCGAAACGCCTATCCTCTCGTATCCGGGCATGAGGACAAGGTAGCGTCCGGGCAAAGACACGTACGAGGTAAGCCTCGCGCCCTTGGTGCCCATTGGTTCTTTTTCAACCTGCACTACGAGTTCTTGCCCCTGTTTAAGGAGGTCCTGGATGCGCGTGCCCTGCGAGGAGGGCTTTTCGCCCTCTTCGCCGAAATCAACCGAATCCGCGGACACGTCCGCGGCGTGCAGAAACGCCGTCCTCTCCAAACCTATCTCCACGAAGGCGGCCTGCATGCCCGGTAAAACCCTTACGACCTTTCCCTTATAGACATTGCCGGTGAGGCCGCGGTCTTTTTTTCTCTCGATGTGAAATTCGGCGAGGTCTCCGTTTTCCGTGACGGCAAGGCGTCTTTCGAAGGGATTCGCGTCTATGTACATGCACTTCTTCATGAAATTACAAAGATTCTCCTCTGATGTTTAAGGAGAGACCGTGACAGGATTAAAAAACCGTCTTGGTTTTCAGGATGGGGATAAGGGATGAGTCGGAGCGGGAGAAGCCGAGAAGCCGCCCCAAAAGTTCATGGGGCTTGACGTTTACGCCTTCGGTCTTTTTAAGGACGAAGTCAAGCGTCATGTCGGCGGTCAAGGAAAGCTCTTTGATAAGAGGTCTCGCGTCGACCGTCTTATTTTTTCCTTGCCTCTCGATTTCAATTATTAATGCTTCCATGTCTATAAAATCCCTTAAAACCCTGTCCAGGGTCTCCTTTTCAATGTCAAGTCTTACCGGGCCTTTATTCAAAAAAACGCTATACCTTTGCGAAGTTATGATAGCAGAGGCCGACGGAAGTTGCAAGGATATAATCCCCGCCTCTTTTATCTTAAGCCCTTCGGGCAAAACCCGGTTCATCCCGGAAATAAGCCCCTCAATCGACTTCCCGTCGGGGTACCCACCCGAAGGGTGGGTCGGCTTCGCCGGGGCACCCATGCTAAAAGCATGGGTCGCGGGAGCCCAGCCGCCCCCTTCGAACTCGACGTCCATGTACTCGTCAAGGCTTTCCACCCCGACAGGCAAAGGGCTCGCGAAGCTCATCTTTGGCGAGGGATGGAAACCCGAAGAATACTTAATCGGGGCATTCATCCTCCTGAATGCCCTCGCAATGACCTTCGCGGTCTCGAGGTGGCTCAGGTATTTCATGTCTCCTCTTTTTTCGAACGAAAACCTGACCCTCTGAACCGGCAAAGGCTCCGTAATAACCAAAGGCGTCTGCTTTTCGAGGAGGGGTTTCTTTTTGAAGATTATGTTTTTTATGGTCCTGTGGTCGCAGACCCCGCAATCAGTGCATTTTTCGATTCTGCAATCAGGCGTATAAAGACAGGCAAGGGATTTTTCGTACTCCTCGTAAAGGTATTCTTTCGTAACTCCGCAATCTATGTGGTCCCACGGAAAAACCTCGTCCTTAGGCCTTGACCGCGCGGTATAGAATTCGGGACTTAAGCCTGTCTCTAAAAAGGCCTCGCTCCACGCGTCTTTCGAAAACTCCTCACTCCACCCGTCGAATCTCGCGCCTCTTTGAAAGGCCTTGAAAATGACCTTCGACAGCCTCCTGTCGCCCCTTGAAAAAACCCCTTCAAGCTCGCTCATGGCCGGCTCGTGCCATTTAAAGAGAAGCCGGGCGTCGCGCGCCGAGTTTCTGAGGCTCTTCAGTTTAGTCGCGGACTCCTCAATCGAGGCCTGTCCGTGCCACTGAAAAGGCGTAAAGGGTTTGGGAACGAAATTCGATACGCTTACGCTTACGTCAATAGTCCTCTTCGCGGCCTTTTTACCGGCTGCCTTTACCTCTTTCGAGAGGCGTATTATCTCGGCCACGTCCGAATCGGTCTCGCCCGGAAGCCCTATCATGAAATACAACTTCATTGCCCTCCACCCGAGGCCGAACACCTCTTCGGCGCACGAAATAAGGGATTTTTCGTCTATGCGTTTATTTATCGCTTGCCTTAGTCTTTCGCTCCCTGCCTCAGGCGCGAGAGTGAAACTGGTCTTACGCACCTTTTTAATCTCTTCGGCCATCTCACGGCTTAAGGTGCCTACCCGGAGGGACGGCAGGCTTAACGCGACTTTTTGAGCGCGAAGCTCATTCATGAGGCCGCAAACAAGCCCTTCTATATTGGTATAATCACCGGCGCTTAAGGACAGTAAAGACGCCTCCTCGTAGCCCGTGTTTTCAAGCCCCTCCCTGACAAGCTCAATAACCCTCTCAGGGCTTCTCTCCCGAAGCGGCCTGTAAGTCATTCCCGCCTGGCAGAACCTGCAACCCCTTACGCACCCTCTCGATATCTCAACCGTAAGCCTGGCGTGCACCGCCGGCATAAAGGGCACGACCGGCTTTACCGGAAGAGGGAGGGCGTCTATATTCAAGACAAAACGCTTTTTTACTTTTGCGTAGCCCTCTTTAAGAGGTTTTATGGTTTTTATGGCGCCGTCTTGATTATATTCAACGTCAAAGAAAGACGGCACGTAAAGGCCTTGTATCTTGGAGAGGTTTTCAAGAAGATTTGTTCTTGAAAGGCCTTTTTCCTTTGCCTCGATTACAACGTCGCATATCTCTTTAACAGCCTCCTCTCCGT
>JBBTLC010000077.1:0-1521 GCA_038068875.1 Deltaproteobacteria bacterium | reverse complement strand
TATGCCGGATACCGTTGACTATTAATTCATTGTGTTGTCCGCATAAAAATTCTTCGCGCGATGGATTATATTTACGGAATAATCAAATAAATCAATATATTGCACTTTACACCGGCAATATGTTATATTCGATTGAAACATTAAAAATTTTTAATTGAGAGGGAGCGGCGTGGCCATGACTGACGTTAATAACAATAACAAAGAAGAGTTTCAGAAGGAGGCGCCGGAGCAGGAGGACTTCGCGCAACTCTTCGAAGAAAGCCTTAAGCAGCCGAAGGTGGGGCAATTCATCAAGGGTAAGGTGGTTAACGTTACCAGCGATTCCGTGATGGTTGACATAGGTTACAAGGCCGAGGGGATAGTTCCGATAAGGGAATTTTTGGATAAGGACGGAAAGCCGGTTGTCGAGGTGGGGCAGGAACTGTCGGTAATGGTGGTGCGGTGGGAAGACGAAAAGGGCTACGTTATGTTGTCCAAGTCCCGCGCCGACGAATTAAAGACTTTTGACGAATTGGAAGAAGCCGGACGCACCAACGCCAAGGTAAAGGGCAGGATCACGAGGGCGGTAAACGGCGGCTTCTACGTTGACATAAAAGGCGTTATCGCGTTCCTTCCGAATTCGCAGGTTGACCTTAAGCCCGTCAAAGACCCGGCCTCGGTCGAGGGCAAGGAGTTCGAGTTCAGGGTGATAAAATTCAGCAGGCCGAAACAAAACGTCATAGTGTCGCGCAGGGTAATACTCGAAGAAGAGAGGGACACCAAGAGGAAGGAAACTCTCGAGAGGATAAAGGAAGGGGACGAGGTCGAGGGCGTGGTAAAGAACGTGACTGACTACGGCGCTTTCATTGACCTCGGCGGAGTGGACGGTCTTGTGCATCTGAGCGACATGTCGTGGGGCAAGGTCACGAACCCTTCTCAAATAGTAAAACTCGGGGACAAGATAAAGGTAAAGGTCTTGAAGTACGACCATGTTGTCAATAAGATATCGCTCGGCATAAAGCAGACCATGCCCGACCCGTGGACATCGGTAAAGGATAAATATCCGGCAGGAGTGAAGGTAGAGGGCAGGGTTACGAGCGTTGCCGAGTACGGGGCATTCGTGGAATTAGAGCCCGGACTCGAAGGGCTCGTGCACATATCCGAGATGTCTTGGACAAAGGTAAAGCATCCGTCGCAAAAGCTTAAATCCGGAGACAGGGTTACGGTCATGGTCTTGGACGCCGACCCTCAGACAAGAAGGATATCGCTCGGCTTAAAGCAGGTAGAATCCAACCCGTGGGACGAGTTGGCGGAAAAATATCCCAAGGGAACCGTGGTTAAGGGTGTCGTCAAAAATATAACGGACTTCGGCGTCTTTGTCGGCATAACAGAGGGCGTGGACGGGTTAATCCACATATCCGACATTTCATGGAAAAAGGTAAAACACCCTTCCGAGGTTTTCACGAAGGGGCAGGAGGTATCAGCCACCGTCTTGAACGTGGACAGGAATTCACAGAGGTTTTCTTTGAGCACGAAGGTTCT
>JBBTLC010000076.1:0-1280 GCA_038068875.1 Deltaproteobacteria bacterium | reverse complement strand
CCCAATGCCGTGCCGTATCCGGCCGTCGCGAGGGCGCCTGCGTTACAGTGGGTGAGGACGGTCGAGTTATTTTTGAGGAGCCTGCCTCCGTGTTTTCCTATGAGGCGGCACATGGCTACGTCTTCGGAGTGTATTAGTTTGGCCTCTTTTATGAGGCGGCTTTTGATTTTCTCGACATGGAGATTTTTCGACGCTTCGAAAACGCCTCTCATCCTCTCGACCGCCCAGAAGAGGTTCACCGCCGTCGGCCTCGTAGCGGCCATTACGCGGGACACCTTGTCGAACTCTTTTTTGAATTTCTTGAAGTCTGTTGTTTTTACGTTCTTCGCTCCGAGCGCGATTCCCATGGCGGCCGTGACGCCTATGGCCGGCGCGCCGCGCACCAAAAGCCTTTTAATCGCGTCCGCGACTCCTTTATAATCCCGAAACGTCCTGTAAACCACTTTGGTCGGAAGAAGAGTCTGGTCGAGCAACAGGACTCCGTTATTTTTCCATTCCACTGTCTTGAACATTGATTGTCCTTGTCATTCTGTCACCCTGAATCCCGCCCTGAGCTTGCCGAAGGGTTGATTCAGGGTCTCGTCTTTATCATTATCATTCCTGATTTAAAACGAGGTGCTGAAACAAGTTCAGCATGACACTTTAGGCGTTTTTAATTTAGTATGTGTTTTTTGGCGGTTCCGGCCTTGGATATCGAGTTGGCGGCGTTTTTGACTGCTTTGCCGGCCGCCCTGACCGGCACGGCTATCTGGTCGCCCGGCTTTAAGCGGCGGACGTTTTTAATGGCGTTCAGGTACATGAGCGGTTTTAATTCCGTTCCGTACCTTCGCGCTATCTGAGACAGGGTTTCCCCTCTTTTAACCTTATGGATGAGGAACTTTATGAGTTCCTGCTTGGGCATGGACTCGAGTTTTTCCCTTACGAGTTCGCCTTTGCCGAGCGGAACCTTTACCTCGTAGTTCTTATAGTCCGGAGGCGTGAACCATCTTTTGAGCTCCGGGTTCAGGGATTTTATTTCTTCCACGTCCGTCTGCGCGGCCTCGGCTATTATGTTTATGTCGGTCGGGGAGGGGACGTTAACCTTTTCGTAGAGGACCGGCTCGTTATAGTTCATGCCGGTAAACCCGTACCTTGCCGGGTCTTTGGCTATGAGTATGGCCGCTATGAGCTTTGGCACGTATTCCTTGGTCTCCCTTTTGAGGGGACGTTTGTGCGAGGCCAGTTCCCAAAAATCCGAGGTCTTGTGGGTCTTTATGGCTCTTTTTATCTTGCCTTCTCAT
>JBBTLC010000075.1:0-1297 GCA_038068875.1 Deltaproteobacteria bacterium | reverse complement strand
CGCCCTTGTCGAAGGCATGGTGGAAAAATATAAGACAGGCGAAGAAAAGGGAATTCCAATCGTGCACCCGCCCGCGGGCGACAATGTTTACCTTAAGGCGAGCATGTGGCAGTGGTATCCCATACTCGAACTCGAAAAAGGAAAGACCTACAGGCTGCATCTTTCCTCGGTCGACGTGCAGCACGGGTTTTCGCTTCTTCCCGTTAACATTAATTTGATGGTCCTGCCCGGTTACGACTACGTGGCGACCGTTACCCCGACCAAGGAGGGCGACTATACGCTCGTTTGTAACGAGTTTTGCGGGCCCGGTCATCACAATATGGTCGGAAAACTATACGTAAAATAAAGGGAGGTATGCGATGGCTTCGGTCTTCAGAACTTGTCCCAGAACCGGGCTCAAGATAGAGAAAAACGCGGAGACGCTCATAAAATGGAATTCCACCATAGCGATCGTGCTTCTCGCTGTGGGAGGGCTTTTCGCGCTCCTCGTGGTTCTTACGAGGTGGCCGGCCGTGCATCTTCTTCCGGCTGATTTGTATTACAGGTTTTTAACGCTTCACGGCATAGACGCGCTTTTGGCGTGGATAATATTCTTCGAGATGGCGCTCGTTTACTTCACCTCCGCCGTGCTTCTTGGGGCGAGGGCCGTGTGCCCGAAGGTCTCGTGGCTCGCCTTCATACTGATGCTCGTCGGCGGGGTTTTGATAAACGTAATCGTGCTTTTGGGCAAGGCGGACGTCATGTTCACCTCCTACGTGCCTCTTAAGGCCGACCCGCTTTACTACTTAGGCGTGATACTCTTCGCGGTCGGCGCGCTTATCGGCGCTTTCTGGGGGGCTCAATTATCCCTGAGCCTGGAGACCACGCTTCTGAAGCGGATCTTTGCCGCGTTTCTGCTCGTGGTGGCCGTGTACATGTATGTGAGGGCGTGATGCGCGAGGACGTGGTGAGGCAGATCCCGGCGCAGAAATTCGGTGAGCAATTCACCGCCATCCGGGAGGAGGTTCTCGAGCGCGTCGAAAAGGTTTGCCGCAGCGGGCGCTTCATCCTCGGAGAGGAAGTGAAGAACTTCGAGGAAGATTTTGCCGGGTGGCTTGGCGTCCCGCATGCGGTCGGCTGCGGTTCCGGCACAGACGCGATTCTTCTCGGCCTTCTGGCGCTGGGCATTGGGTCGGGTGACGAAGTGATCACGTCGCCTCTCACCTTTTTTGCCACGGGAAGCGCCATCGTGCGCGCGGGTGCGAAACCCGTGTTCGCCGACATTGATCCGGCCACCTACACCATCGATCCGCGGAGA
>JBBTLC010000074.1:0-2641 GCA_038068875.1 Deltaproteobacteria bacterium | reverse complement strand
TTTTTCCCTGGGCGCGACCGGCTTTTGGGTTGAAAATGGGGCCTTGGCCTACCCCGTAAGAGGCATAGCAATAGCGGGGAATCTTCTTGAACTTTTCTCAGGCGTATCGGCAGTCGGCTCTGACATGCGTTTCATGGGCTCTGTCGGTTCTCCAAGTATCCTCTTCTCCGAGTTGAGCGCAAGCGGGGCGTAGGATAGTATGTTAAGCCGGTGAATCTGACAACCGCCTTGACATTTCCGCTGATTTTGGGTAATTTGTCAGCCTATTTTTTAATTATTCAAACAAACCGAGGAGGGCATTGTGGGCAAGAGCATAACTCAAAAAATCATAGAAAATCATCTCGTATCAGGCGAAATAAAGGCCGGTAAAGAGGTGGCCATAAGGATTGACCAGACCCTCACTCAGGACGCGACCGGCACAATGGCGTATCTTCAGTTCGAGGCAATGGGGGTTCCGAAGGTAAAGACAAAGCTCTCGGTAAGTTACGTTGACCACAATACCCTTCAGTACGGCGGGTATGAGAACGCCGACGACCACAAGTTCCTTCAGACCATAGCCGAAAAATACGGCCTCTTTTATTCAAAGGCCGGTAACGGCATATGCCATCAGGTGCATCTTGAAAGGTTCGGGGCGCCGGGGCAGACTCTTCTCGGAAGCGACAGCCACACCCCCACTTCAGGCGGCCTCGGAATGCTCGCGATCGGAGCAGGAGGGCTTGACGTGGCCGTGGCCATGGGCGGAGGCGCCTTTAACATCATATACCCGAAGGTGGTGCTGGTAAAACTCAAAGGAAAACTTAAGCCGTGGGTTTCGGCCAAGGACGTGATACTCGAACTCTTGAGGCGTCTCACTGTTAAGGGCGGGGTCGGCAAGGTATTCGAGTATGGCGGCGACGGGGTAAAGAACCTGACTGTTCCGGACCGCGCCATAATAACCAACATGGGCGCGGAACTCGGCGCCACGACCTCGATATTCCCTAGCGACGATAATACCCTCGAATTCCTGAAGGCCGAAAAGAGGGAGAATGACTGGGTAGAATTAGTCGCCGACGCGGACGCGGTTTATGACGAGGTTATTGCCATAGACCTCGGAAAACTCGAACCAATGATAGCCCAGCCCCACAGCCCGGATAACGTGTGCAAGGTAACGGACATCGAGGGGATAAAGGTTGACCAGGTCTGCATAGGAAGCTGCACCAACTCTTCTTACAGGGATTTGATGGTCGTGGCGGACGTCTTGAAGAAGGGCAATTACAAGGTGCACCCCGAAGTCAGCGTGACCGTATCGCCCGGCTCGAAGCAGGTCTTAGACATGATAGCCCATTCGGGCGGCCTTGTGAGCCTGATAGAGGGCGGGGCGAGGATGCTCGAAAATACTTGCGGCCCTTGTATAGGAAACGGCCAGTCTCCGACATCGGGCGGAGTATCGTTAAGGACGTTTAACCGCAACTTCGAGGGCAGGAGCGGCACAAAGGACGGCAAGGTTTATCTTTGCAGTCCCGAGGTGGCGGTGGCGGCGGCGATATTCGGCGTCATAACAGACCCGAGAAAACTCGGCAAGTATCCCAAGATAAAAGTTCCGAAGGAGTTCGCGGTTGACGATTCCATGGTGCTTCCTCCGGCCAAGGACCCGTCCAAGATTACGATAAGAAGGGGTCCTAACATCCAGCCTCTTCCCGTGGCCCTCGAACTCGCGGCTACATTGAAGGGCAAGGCGCTCATAAAGTTAGGCGATAACATAACTACCGACCACATAACCCCGGCCGGCACGTGGCTCAAGTACAGAAGCAACGTTCCGAAGTACTCCGAGTCGGTCTTCTCCGCCATAGACGCGAAGTTCCACGAAAAGGCCAAGCAGGCCCAAGGCGGGTTCGTCATAGGAGGGGAGAACTACGGCCAGGGTTCGTCGAGGGAGCACGCGGCCCTTTGCCCCATGTATCTCGGAATAAAGGCCGTCATAACAAAGAGTTTCGCGAGGATACACAAGGATAACCTCGTTAACTTCGGCATACTGCCTTTGACGTTCGCCAACCCGGAAGATTATAATTCCATAGACGACGGGGACGACCTCGAACTTCCGGACGTGAAGGCTATGATAGCTTCGGGCGATAGCGTAACCCTTAGAAACGTAACCAAGGGTAAGGAGATGAAGCTTAATCACGGCTTTACCCGGAGGCAGGTTGACGTAATCAAGGCAGGAGGAATGCTTAATTTCACCAAGTCCCATTCGTAAAGGGCTTATTGTAACGTATCGCGGCATCAGGCCTCCCCGTCCTTATTTACAGGGCGGGGAGGTTTAGTTTTTTTGTAGATTATGGTGTTTGGTTTTTTTCTCCTCTCCCCATCCGCCAATCAGTAAGGCGGAGGGAGAGGGTAGAGCCTGCCCTGAGCGAAGTCGAAGGGGTGAGGGGGACAAAATTCATTACCATTCTTTTTTTAGTTTCCTAAGGTTTACGCAGTCTTCAATCACGGCAATCCGTCCTTTTTTCGAATAAGGCATCTCTCCCATAACAGGCACGCCTAAATTTCCGAGTTCCTCCGCGTTATACTTAACGCTTGGGTCGGATTTTTTCGAGCCGCGGCTCAAGCCCACTCCTTTTATCTTTATCCCGGCCTTTTTGGAGTACCTTGTCGCAAGCAG
>JBBTLC010000073.1:0-1331 GCA_038068875.1 Deltaproteobacteria bacterium | reverse complement strand
ACGACCGTGAAGATGGCGGTGCATTTTCTCGATAACGTCATAGAGATGAACCGCTATCCCATAAAAGAAATAGAGAATATGACCAAGGGCAACCGTAAAATAGGATTAGGAGTCATGGGCTTTGCCGACATGCTCATAAGGCTCGGCATTCCGTATAACAGCGAAGAGGGCTTGAAGAACGCCGAAAGCGTCATGGGCTTCATACAGATGAAAGGCCGCGAGGCATCGAGGGAACTCGGCCAAAAGAGGGGCGCTTTCCCTAATTTTAAAGGTTCCAGCTACGACACCGGTAACGAGGCCGACAAGGTTCGGAACGCCACGGTAACCACTATCGCGCCGACAGGCACAATCTCGATAATAGCCGCCACCTCAAGCGGCATAGAGCCGATATTCGCCATTGCCTTCACCAGAACGGTCATGGAAGGAACCGAACTCGTGGAGGTGAATACTCTTTTCGAGGAAATCGCGAAGGAGAGGGGTTTTTACAGCCCCGAACTCATAAAAAAAATCGCCAAGACCGGAGACCTTCACGACGCCCCGGAGGTTCCGGAAGACGTCAGGGCCGTATTCGTCACGGCGCACGACATATCCCCTGAGTGGCACATAAGGATGCAGGCCATATACCAGAGATACACGGATAACGCGGTCAGCAAGACCGTCAACTTCCCGAAAGAGGCGACAATCGAGGACGTCGCAGAGGTCTATTCTCTCGCCTACAAATTGGGGTGCAAGGGAGTTACCGTTTACAGGGACGGCTCAAGAGACAGTCAGGTCTTGACCACAGGGGCTTCTGCCAAAAAAGACGTTGCCAAGGAAATTGCGGCTGATAATGAAGTCAATAAAAAACCAAGACCCAGAAGCGAAGTCGCTTTCGGAGTCACCAAGCGCATGAAGACGGGGTGCGGCAACCTCTATGTTACGATAAACGAAGACCCGGAAGGCCGTCCTTTCGAGATATTCACCCAGATGGGCAAGGCCGGAGGGTGCGCCACGTCCCAGTGCGAGGCCATAGGACGCCTTGCCTCGTTGGCATTAAGGGGCGGGATTGATTCGGTCGAGATATTAAGCCAGATGCGCGGCATAAGCTGCCATCTGCCGGTTGGATTCGGAGAAAATAAAGTCCTTTCCTGCTCCGACGCCATGGCTCAGGCCCTTGAATGGTACACGGGATTCAAGAGAAGCCTCGGGGATTCGCTCATGGTCGGCAGAGAGGACATGGTACGCAGGGCGGATGAGTCAATAAGACTGCCCTTTACTCTCGCAAGCGGCGGCATGATGCAAAAAAGAGGAGCCTGCCCTGATTGCGGCGGCACGGTGGAACACGCGGACGG
>JBBTLC010000072.1:0-7910 GCA_038068875.1 Deltaproteobacteria bacterium | reverse complement strand
CGTTAACGACAAAGAGATAGACTTCGTCGCCATAAACGACGTCACGGACACCAATACCCTCGCGCATCTTCTTAAATACGATTCCTTATACGGCAGGTGCGACGGCGACGTCGAGGCCGCCGCGGACGGCATACTTGTCAACGGAAGAAAGATCAAGGTAACGGCAGAAAGAGACCCGTCTAAGCTCCCGTGGAAAGAACTCGGCGTTGACATAGCGCTCGAATGCACCGGCCTTTTCACGGCAAGAGACAAGGCAAAGGGGCACCTTGACGCGGGCGCGAAGAAGGTCATAATATCGGCTCCGGCAAAGGACGAAGACATTACCCTTTGCATGGGAGTCAATCATACCCTCTACGACCCGAAAAAACACCACATCATCTCGAACGCCTCCTGCACCACGAACTGCCTCGCGCCGATAGCAAAGGTGCTTCACCAAAACTTCGTCATAAAAAAGGGTCTCATGACGACCGTGCACGCCTACACTAACGACCAGAACATCCTCGACCTCCCGCACAAGGACTTAAGAAGGGCGCGGGCCGCGGGCCTTTCCATGATACCCACGACAACCGGCGCGGCAAAGGCCGTGGGTCTCGTGCTGCCGGAACTTAACGGAAAACTCGACGGCATATCGATAAGGGTGCCGGTCGCAACGGTATCACTCGTGGACCTCGTAGCCGAGGTCGAAAAAGAAGCCACGGTCGAGAGCATCAACGCCTCTCTCAAAAAGGCATCTGAAGGCGAACTCAAAGGCATACTCGAATACTGCACCGACGAATGCGTCTCGATTGACTTCAGCGGTAACACCCACTCGTCCATCGTGGACGCCCTTTCGACCAAGGTCGTAGAGAAGAACCTCGTAAAGGTCTTCTCGTGGTACGACAACGAATGGGGCTTCTCTTCGAGGATGAGGGACCTGATACTCTACATGTTTTCAAGGGGTTTATAGGCATGATGGATAAGGGCCTTTTATATCTCGACGAACTCGACATAAAAAGAAAGAGGGTGCTCGTTAGGGCGGACTTCAACGTCCCGCTTGACGAAGGCGGCAACATAACCGACGACACGCGCATAAGGAGCGTGCTCCCCACCATAAACTACGCCCTTGACGAAGGCGCGAGGGTCATACTCGCCTCTCACCTCGGCCGCCCAAAAGGAAAACGCGACCCTTCCATGAGCCTCGCTCCGGTCGCGAAGAGGCTCTCGCGGCTCCTTGAAAAAGACGTGAAACTCGCCCCTGACTGCGTCGGACCAGAGGTAAAAAAGATGGTTGACGAGATGATGCCGGGAGAGGTATTGCTTCTCGAAAACCTCCGGTTCCATTCCGAAGAGGAGAAAAACGACGCGTCCTTCGGCAAAAAGCTCGCCGAACTCGCCGACGTCTACGTAAACGACGCCTTCGCCACCGCCCACAGGGCCCACGCCTCGAACGTCGCCGTAACGGCGCACATCGGGCTTTGCGGCGCCGGCTTCCTCATGAAAAAGGAACTCACCTACTTCACGAGGGCGTTCGAAAACCCGGTGCGTCCCCTTATCGCCATAGTCGGCGGCAAGAAGGTCTCGGACAAGGTGGGGATACTCTCCACCCTCTGCGAAAAGGTGGATAAACTCATCATCGGCGGCGGCATGGCGCTTACGTTCTTCAAGGCCCTCGACTACGAGGTCGGAAAATCGTTCTTCGAGCCGAATGCCCTTGAAGAGGCCAGAAAAGTCATTGAAAAAGCCCGTCATAAGGACATAAAGTTCTACCTGCCGGTGGACTTCGTGGTGGCCGACAAATTCAGCCAGTCGGCCGAAACCAAGGTCGTCACGTATCAGGAGATACCAAAAAACTGGATGGCCCTCGACATAGGCCCTGCTACCGTTACTCTTTTTTCCGAGGCCATACAAAACGCCAAGACCATCATCTGGAACGGCCCGATGGGGGTCTTCGAGATGGACGCCTTCAGCAGGGGAACCTTCGCCATGGTAAGCGCCATAGCCAACACCTATGCCATGACGATCGTCGGAGGCGGAGACACGGACGTCGCGGTTCACAGGGCCGGAGAGTTCGCCAAGATGAGCTACATATCCACGGGCGGAGGGGCGTTTCTGGATATGCTTAAAGGAAACGACCTCCCGGGCATAACGGCTCTTAAAAAAAGGCCGCCAAAACCCAAAAAGACCTCAAAATAGGACCCCATGACCAAGCCGCTCATCGCGGGAAACTGGAAGATGAACACCACGATCTCCGTGGCCGTAGGGCTCGTTATGAGCCTTCGGGAACTCCTTAAGGACGTATCCGAAGTCGAGGTCGTGATAGCCCCCCCGAACACCTCTCTCCACCACCTTCATTTTCTCCTCGCGGGAAGCCGCATAAAACTTGCCGCTCAAAACATGTTCTGGGAAAAAAGCGGCGCCTTCACCGGAGAAACATCGGCCGACATGCTCAAGGACGTAGGATGCTCGTACGTCATAATAGGACACTCCGAAAGAAGGCAGTACTTTCACGAAATAGACGAGTGGGTGAATAAAAAAGTGGTCGCGGCCATTCGCTCGGGACTTAAACCCATAATCTGCGTGGGCGAGACCCTGTCCGAGAGGGAAGACCGAAAAACCCTCGGCGTGGTAAAGACTCAACTTATCGCCGCCTTAAAAGGGCTCGGCCCGGGCTCCGTAAAAGACGCGGTTATCGCCTACGAGCCGATATGGGCCATAGGCACCGGAAAGACCGCCACATCGGACGAGGCCGAAGAGGTGCACAGCGCCATCAGAAACACCCTCTACGAAATGTTCGGCAGGGAATCAGCCCAGGACGTAAGGATTATATACGGGGGGTCGGTCAAGGCGTCCAACATAGACTCCCTCATGGCCGAGCCCAACATAGACGGAGCGCTCGTCGGAGGCGCGAGCCTCCTCGCCGAAGAGTTCGCGAGGATAGTCAAGTTCAAGAAGCCGCAATAAATGTTTTCCCTGCCGCCGGAATCCCGGAAGACCCGGAATCCACGAAAACAAAAGATATGGGCGAAAAAATTACCTCAATCGGAAAAGCGGCGTTTTTATCGATAGTTCTCGTCTGCTCGGCAATATCCTTTAACCGCGCCATCGCGTGGAAAGACGACTACATCCTGCTTAAAGATACTGCTTACAAATCCGTGAATAAGGCGAGGCCTCACAGTAACCTCGCCCTCAGGGCGTATCTAAACGGAGTTCATGACGAAGCGTTCTCTGAGGCGCAAAAGACCTTAAGCCTCTACTACTATCATCCGGACGCGCATTATATAAGCGGCCTTATCCTATACGATAAAGGGCAATACGCGCAGTCTCTCGGGGCATACACATGGGCTCTCATTACAGCCCGAAGATACACGGATAATCCGGCATATGTAGCCCGGATTCATAAATCAACCGGCTTGGCATACAAGGCCCTCGGCGACGACGATTCAGCCGCAATTGAATTCAATGAGGCAACACAACTTGACCCTTCCATATAGATAAGCGGACACTAAATCTTCCTCTCCCCTTGGGGGAGAGGGTAGGGTGAGGGGGAAAAACCGTCGTAGCGATACGCGCGGATGTGTCAAATTTCGACAAATCTCATAGCCTGTATTGATAACGTAACATATCGGAAATAAAGACTTTTCATAGAACAGGACTGTCCATGCCTGCCTTTTCCGTTTGACGGCCTGTCAGCCGCCGTGTTATTCTTTTAATATTATTGTTTTTTCTACAGGAGAGAGGCGCGCCATATGGCACAGTGGAATCCGGCATTAACTCCCGACGAAGCGCTAAATATGCTCATGCAAGGCAACGCCAACTTCGCCGCCAACCGCACCGTAAGGGCGCGGATAGGGATGTGCGAGAGACGCAAGAAAGAACTCTTAAGCGGACAAAACCCCTTAGCCATAATACTTTGCTGTTCGGATTCCCGCATAGCCCCTCAGTACGTTTTCGACAGGGAAATCGGGGAACTCTTCGTCATAAGGGTCGCCGGTAACGTAGTGGACAGCGTGGTCATAGGCTCTATCGAGTACGCAATCGAGCAGTTTTCTACGCCCCTTGTCATGGTCCTCGGACACCAAAACTGCGGTGCGGTGCAAGCCGCAGCGACCCATGCTTTGCATGGGTACCCCGCCGCGACCGGAAGCGAACACATCTCCGCCATAATAGATAAAATTATGCCGAGCGTCGAAAGGGCGCGGGAAAGAGGCGAAAACAGCGCGCGCCTCTGCGACGAGGCGGCAATCGAGAACGCCCTCTCTTCGGCAGTCGAACTGCGGCAAAGAAGCGATATTGTTAAACAAAGGGTCGCAAAAGGCGAACTCAAGGTTGTTTCCGGTATCTTTAATCTCCTTACCTTGAAGGTGGAACTCGTACCGGGCGCGCCGGAGCCCTCACATCAATCAAAACCGGTCTGCACCGGGGAATAGGCCAAAGAATAAAATAGGAATCGGTTATCCGCAGGCGGCCACCGGTTATCAAAAAAACGTATAATAGTTGACGGGCCTTGATTTTTTGCTTGCTTTTTCATTTAAAATACTTTTTAATATGTAGTCTATGTATACTCTGATAATACTCATACACGTGGTCGTAAGCATATTCTTGATCATTACCGTGCTTCTTCAGTTCGGCAAGGGCGCGAGCGTCGGCTCGACGTTCGGCGGAAGCTCGAGCCAAACGCTTTTCGGAGGCGCCGGTCCGCAGACTTTCCTCGGAAAACTCACTATCGCCTCGGCCGTCATATTCATGTGCACCTCCCTTTACCTCACGTACCTGTCGGGCGGGAAAAAGGTCGACTCGATAATGAGCAACGTTAAATCGGTGCAGACGGCTCCGGCCGAACAGCCGGCTAAGCCTGCTGCGGAACCGGGCGCTCCGGCAAAACAGCCGGCCAAGTAGGTTTTTAAAAATACAGAGCGTCAGAACAAAGCAGGGGGCACCCGCGCCAAGCGGCGCGGGTCGGGCGCTTTGATGGCTCGGAGCGAGGCGTATCTTTACATACGCCGCAGCAACGAGCCGAGAAGCAACGCAGGTATGCAAAGTTATGACGCTCTGTATAGTTGCCGAAGTGGTGGAATGGCAGACACACCATCTTGAGGGGGTGGCGGGGCGACCCGTGGGGGTTCGAGTCCCCCCTTCGGCACCACTTACTTTTCTTTTTAGGAAAAAAAGAAAAGTAAGCAAAAGAAAAACCGGATCAAAAAACGCGCAAACCCATCCTCCGGATGGGTACCCCGTCTCGCAATTAAAAAAGGGTTGGCTTATTGCCAACCCTTTTTAGTCTTTACGCCGTATCAAAACCTTTGACTAATGCCCTAAATACCTCAAAACCTTCTTCGCGGTAACCTCGCCTTCACGCACGGTATCACTTATGCCTATGCCCTTAAAAGCGCTTCCGGTAAAGTAAAGGCCTGCGTGCCTTCCTGTAAGCTCCTCTATCTTAGAGACTCTTTCTTCGTGGCCTATTGTGTACTGAGGCATTGCCTTTATCCATCGGAATATGCGGATAAAAAGCGGCTCCGCATCTATTCCCATAATCTCCTTGAGCTCACTTAGCGCTACCCCGGTCATGTCCTTATCATTAAGAGAGACGAGTTCCTCGTTTTTCGCCCCTCCGATGAAGCACCTTATAAGCACGGAATCCTCGGGCGCCCTGCCCTCCCACTTGATTGAACTCCATGTCGCGGCCATGAGTTTCCGTTTCTCTATCTTCGGCACTATGAAGCCGAACCCGTCGAGCGGATGGGCTATGTCTTTTCTTTTATACCCTATCGATACTGTCGCGGTCGAAACATACGGTATGGAAAGAAGTTTTTCCGAAAGCTCTTTATCCAGGGCCTTTACAAGTTCAGAGGCAACGTAAGCAGGGGCCGCTATGACAACGCTATCAGCCTCTATTGAATGGCCTCCGTCAACCAATACCTCGTAGCCGCCTTCCTTTTTCAAGACGCCCTTTACCCCGGCCCCTGTCTTTATCTCAACCCCTTCAAGTTTTGAAACTATGGCTGATACGAGTTCAATAAGCCCGTGCCTTAACGTCATGAACATGGTTATGTTTGATTTAGCGCCGGGCTTCGCGTGCGCCCTCATTTGCTTTATCCTCGCGAGCATGCCTCTAATGAGGCTTCCGTGTTTTTCCTCAAGCTCCACGAACTTCGGAAAACTCGCCCTTACGCTCATGGTCTCGGGGTCTCCTGCGTGAACTCCTGCCACAAGAGGCTCGGCTATCTTGTCCAAGGCCTCTTTTCCGAGACGCCTCCGCACAAAGTCTCCGAGGCTTTCATCTGTTTTTTCTTTTCTTTTTGGAATAAAAAACTCTAACGCCATTCTAATCTTTCCGGGAATGGTTATGAGACTGCTTGTGGCGAGAGGGAACATGCGGGTCGGCACCATGAGGATCACGCCTTCGGGAAGGAGGCGGAGTTTTCCCTTATGATACACAAAGGTCTTGCCGCGCGGCTTTCGCGTAGGAAGGAGGCTCGTTTCAATGCCCAATCTTTTTATGAGTTCCATTGCCCAGGGCTTTTCCGAAAGAAAACAATCAGGCCCGCCCTCCACGAGAAACCCGTCAATCTTTTCGGTCTTTATGTTGCCTCCGAGGTTTGCGGACTTTTCGATTATGGTTATATGCGGGTCTTTTACGCCCTTCAGACGCGAGTGCTCGATCAGGCTGTAGGCGGTCGAAAGACCGGCTATTCCTCCTCCTATTATGACTACCCTTTTCAAGCCGCTCCTCCGTGCCTTTTTATCACGTCCGCCAACATGGAGATAAACTTCGGAGAATCGTTCAGAGAGGCCGCCCTTGAAAACCTGAGCCCCGCCTCGATGGCGGTTTTCTTAAAAAGTATGTCTATGTCGTAGAGGGTTTCCACGTGGTCCGCGACAAAGCCGAGGGGCACTATGAGAACCCCTTTTTTACCGGCCTCTTTCGCCTCTTTTATGACTTCTTCGGCAGTTGGGCCGAGCCACGGCACCGCTCCTCCGCCCTTACTCTGAAAGGCCAACTTCCACTCAAGGGGCTTTTTCTTCACCACACAGGCTATGGTAGAGTTAAGTTTTTCGAGATACGGGTCTCCGGCAAGAGAAGGCACGGGAAGACTGTGGGCGGTGAAGATTGTGAGTATCCCGTCGCCAGCGCCTTTAAGAGCCTCCTCGATTTTTTCAAGGAGCGCATCTATGTAAAGGGGGTGCGTGTGCCAGCCCTCGACAAACTCGACCTTTGGTACGCCGCCTGTTTCCTTCAACGCGGCCTCGATATCCGAAACATAACCGCCGGTGGAGGCGCGGGAAGAATGAGGCGCCATTATGATTGCCACGGCCTCTGTAATGCCGGCGTCTTTCATCTCTTTCACGACGTCTTTTATGTAGGGATGCCAAAAACGCATGCCGATAAAAAAATCAAGTGTCATGCCGCGGGGTACCCATCCGGAGGATGGGTCGGCGAGGATGGTTTTTATTGAAACCGCCTGAGCTTGAGTAATCTTCAGGAGAGGAGAAGAGCCTCCTATCAAGCGGTATCTTTCTTTCGCCTTTTCCACGACCTCAGGCGTAACAGGCCTTCCCTTTAGGACGTTTTTGACGAAAGGCTCGACGTCTTCTATGGAGTCCGCTCCGCCGAAGGCAAGCAGAAGCACGCCTTTTTTGGACATCTACTTTCTCCCGCTCAGTTCATGCACCGCGTCCACGAGAGCCCTTACATTATCAACAGGTGTGCCTACTATTATGCCGTGGCCGAGGTTGAAGATGTGTCCCGGCCGCCCTCCTGCCATGTCGAGTATCTCCTTCACCCTTTTTCTTATCTCGACGCGAGGGGCGAAAAGAATCGTCGGGTCAATGTTGCCCTGTATGGCGAATTCGTATCCTATGGTCTTCCACGCGGTATCGAGCCTTACCTTCCAGTCAACGCCTATGACGTCGCCTCCGGCCTCTTTTAT
>JBBTLC010000071.1:0-7723 GCA_038068875.1 Deltaproteobacteria bacterium | reverse complement strand
CTCCGTTACCCTGAAGCACGTCAAAAACCCCGAAAGGCCGCCTAAGAAGCGGGTCAAAAGAATCGGTAACGCGAAGCATGACGAACTGCCCGGGTTTGACGTTGCCGTGCTTCCACTTAAGCGCCATTTTGTAAAAACTTGCTCCA
This sequence comes from Deltaproteobacteria bacterium, assembly GCA_038068875.1. Lineage (GTDB taxonomy): Bacteria > Desulfobacterota > GWC2-55-46 > GWC2-55-46 > DRQE01 > JBBTLC01. The sequence goes on along the minus strand of JBBTLC010000071.1, from coordinate 7,577 downwards.
ACGCTTTTATTATGTATGATGACTGCCTTAGGCATAATGACAAAAACTCCAGTCTATCAAGAAAAGACCGAGGCATTTTTCGGGGCAAACGCAAGATTTGAGCCAAAGACAAGGAAAAACCGGCTGGACAAAACGGAGCATACCCTTTTGGGTATGTGAGTATTTGGACAGACGATTTTGACACAGTATTTGGCCAAAGATTGCGTTTGCCCTACTGCTCGAACTCATCCATATCCAGCATCATGACTATCGCGTCTTCGTTTCCGTAATACTTCTTCCTTACGTAAACTCCCTTGAAGCCGAACCTGTCGTAGAGTTTCTTTGCCGACTCGTTCGACGCCCTTACCTCAAGGTAGGCCTCCTTAACGCCTTTTTCGAGCATAAAGACCAGAGAAAACGAAAGAAGCCTTTTCCCGAGCCCCATGTTCCTCATCTCCGGCTTAACGGCTATGTTAAGGATGTGTGCTTCATCGGCCACTATCCAGAACACTATGTACCCGGCAAGCATTTCCCTGCCGTCCAAAACCGCCTTTTCGACGAAACAGTAGGATATGGGACTTTTAAGTTCTTTTTCGAAAAATTCCCTGAGCCAGGGACGGGGGAATGACACGTTCTCTATTTCCATGACAACGTCTATGTCTTCTTCAGTCATGGGAAGTATCTTAATGGACGCGGGAATGCGCATGGCCACGCTCAAAAGCGTTTTCCGTAAAATAGCGATTGAAAATCTCGCTATTTTACAAACCGGCGATTTGTCCGCCATACTTCGTTATCGGACAATTTTTGCTCCTCACCGTATCGGTGAACATACGGCTCGTTACAAAAATTGTCCGCTGCCTCGTCTGACGGGCAACTTGCCGGTTTTCCCAAAAATCAATGTCTATTTTTGGGGTTTTATTTTTCGTTAATCGTGAATATCAAGTGCCAGAAATCCGCCTTACGGAGCTTATAAATACTTTTCACCTTAAGGCCGCTCTTGGCAAGGAACTCGTCCATGCAAAGATCCGACCTCCAGCCTATCATCTTGCTCACCGGATTAAAGACCTTCTGAAAACCCGCGACCATCTTGTTTTTGCTCTTAAAGTGGTTCACTATGACGATGTTGCCGCCCCTCTTGCAAACCCTCTTCGCCTCGGATATGACCTTATACGGATCCGGCACCACGCTTACCACGTGGGATATGAAGACGTTATCGAACGCGTCGTCGTCGAAGGCGAGTTGCATGGCGTTCATCTCGAAAAGCTCGACGTTTTTAAGGCCCAAGTCCGTGACCTTCTGCTTGGCCTGTTTAAGCATCTCGCTCGAGAGGTCTATGCCCACGACCTTGCAATCGCGGGGGAAGACGTCAAGGGAAAGGCCCGTCCCCACGCCCACATCAAGCACGACCGAACCCGGAGTTATGTTCATGCGGCCTATGGCGTGCCTTATCCTCGGATAAAAAAATCTTTTGAAAAGCGCGTCATAAACCGCCGAATACCCATTATATATCCTTTTTACCGCGTCCGTCTCCAAATCGAAACTCCTCTATGAAGGTTACCCCCCGACCCACGCCGCTTGGCGTGGGTGCCCCGAAAGGGGGGTCAGGGGGGATTTAAAGATTCTTTACGTAAATCAGCTTATCGTCGCCGGGCTTGAAAAAATCCTTGAGCACGGCCTCCTTGGTAAATCCCGAACCTTCGTAAAATCCCCTCGCCGCCTCGTAAGTCAAAAGGCTCGACGTCTCGACGACCATCTTCCTCGCCCCGGCCTTATGCAGCAAGGCCTCGATATGCCTCATGAGGAGCTTTCCTATGCCCCGGCCCCTTTGCTTAGGGTCCACTATTACCCAGTAAACGTCATAAACCCCGATTGCGATGCCGTCCGCGCCGTAACACGCGTAACCGAGCGGCGCTCCCTTGTCCGTGGCGCAGATGAACCTGTAATCGCATTTATCCTTGCCGGACAGATAGGCCTCGAGAATCTCTATCGCGCAAAGAATCTCGCCTTGGGTCAGGTTCTCTGTCCTTTTGATAATGGATATTATAACAGTTTTGTCCTTTTTTTCTACCTCTCTTACCGATAATCCCATAACCCCGTCCGTCTCAATAAAACACTTGCGGATTTACCGCTTATACCTGCGTTCCGCGAGGCTTATTATTTCCGCGATAAAGTCCGCGTAGCCCAAGCCGTGCGCCTTGGCCGCGCGGGCAAGTCCGGCGTCGGCCGAGATATCGGGATTCGGGTTTACCTCAAGAACCCTTATGCCGCCGTCCAAGGCGAGCCTCATGTCAACCCTCGCGTAATCCCTGCAATCAAGCGCCGCGTAAGCCAGGAGTGCCGCGCTCGATAAACTTTCTTTGAGCTCTTCCGGTATGTTCGCGGGGCAGACCGGCGGCGTCGTCATATAAAAAGGGCTTTTTTCTATCCATTTCGCCTCATAACCGCAAACCTTGGGAGCATTCTCGGGATAGTTCGAGTAATCTATCTCCGACGGAGGAAGCGCCCGAGCGTCATTCCCCTCGCCTATGACAGACACGTTGAATTCCCTGCCGGAAACGTACTCTTCTATAATGGCGCTTTGCTTATGATTATCGAGCACCCGCTCCACCGCCCGTTCGAGGCTTGGACCGTCAATAACCACCGAGTCGGCGTTTATGCCGATACTCGCGTCCTCTGAAACAGGCTTTACGATGAGAGGAAAATCAAGGCCTTGAGGAAGCCCTGAAATAGGCCTGTCGGCTATAACATAAGACGCCGTCGGCACGCGCGCGCTTTTAAGTATGGCCTTTGTCCAGCCCTTATTGAGCGCCACTCCGAGCGTCAAAGCGGAGTTACCGGTAAACTTCACCCCGTATAATTCGAGAAGCGCGGCCACGTTCATCTCGAGCGCGCTTTTGTCGAACGCGCCCTCGCAGAGGTTGAAAACCATGTCGCAGCCCGGCCCGGCAACTTCCTTCAAGAACCAATCGAGGTTTTCTTTGCGAAGCGGCGTGAAAACGGTCTTAAAGCCCTTGCTATGAAGCGCCTCGCTTACGGACTTCGCGGTGTCATGGATGTCTCCGAAGACGAGTTCCTCGCCTTTGTAGTTCATGCGCTGAGGGCCGTCGTCGTTATAGATAATCCTTACCCGCTCTAAGTTCATATGCCGTGTCTTTTCCTCGCGCAATCTAAAACCTCGTTTACGAGTTCCGCGAAGCCCATGCCCGCGGCCCGCGCGGCCTTGGGAAAGCACGAATTCTGCTCCGGGTTCGGCAATATGCCGGGGAGCGGATTAAGCTCGATTATATTCGGTATGCCATCGGCATCAAGCCTTATGTCTATGCGGCACCAATCTTTCACGTCGAGGCAGTTGAACGCCGAAATCGCGGCCGACGTTATCGCCTTATGAAGAGAATCATCGAGCTTCGCCGGACACGTAAATATGTCGAGCGGTGATTCGGGCGTGTCGTAAACCCACTTGGCCTCGTAAGAATATATCGGGTTCGCGCCTTTTGGAAGGCTCGAGTAATTTATCTCGACAACGGGAAGCGCCTTTAAAGACGCCCCGTTTCCCAAAAGCGCGACCGTGAACTCCCTGCCCGGCAAAAACTCCTCGACGAGCGCGGGCTCGTTATAATCGGAAAAGACCGACTCGGCCTTCTTTCGGAGGGACGTCTCTTCGCGGACTATCGAATCGTTTTTAACGCCTTTGCTCGACCCCTCGTAAAGAGGCTTTACTATCAAGGGATACTTTAAGCCTTTCGGAACGCGAAAGCCTTTTTCAAGCGCGACAAAACCCTTAGGCGTGGCAACGCCATGATAAGAGAGTATCTCCTTCGCGCGCGCCTTGTTAAGGCAAAGCGCGAGGGTTAACGGGGAAGAACCTGTGTAAGGTATGGAGAGAAAATCCAATATGGACGGCATTACCGATTCTCTGCCTTCGCCCGAGGTTCCTTCGGCCATGTTGAAGACAATATCGGGCTTTAGCTTGCGCAGTTTTTCATACGCCTCAATGTCCGCGAGGACGAGATGCACCTCTCCGTGCTTTTTCAAAAGGGCGTCCCTTACGGCGGCAATGGTTTCCATGTCGTCCCATTCGGCGTAATAATCCATTGGGCGCCCCGAAGAGACGGTACCCTCCGACTTTACGTTATAGGTTAGCGCGACCCTCATGCGAGACGTCTTACAGGATGAGCACGGCGGCGGCAACGACCGTGGTGAACTTGCCCTTCTTGCCGATAGCCGACTGGGTTATGTTGGTTGTCTTTACGATCTTGTCGCTTATCTTGTATATCTCTTTTTTCTCGTCCCACCCCAAGTTTTCATCGAGCTCAATGCCCAAAGTCGAGGCGAGCATGGCGGCCGCCAAGTCCTCGGCGTAATCGCCGGCGACGCTGTCGCTCTGGCCGTAGACGTGGTGCTCAGAGAGGTAGCCGTAAAGGTTTTTATTGACGGGTATGGCGCAGCCGACCGAGGCCGCGATAAGGCGTCCGTGCTCGTTGCTTGAAATCCTGCTCATGACGCAAAAAAGTATCTGCCCGGGCTGCAACAACTTTACCCCGTGGGATCTCGGTATCATCTTGCATCCGGGAGGGAATATGCTGGATACGCTCACAAGGTTATACTTCTCGATGTTGGCGTCCCTCAAAGCGAGTTCGAACGAATGCAATTCCTCTTTATGCGTGCCGACCCCTTTCGTAAGAAACACCCTCTTAGGTACGTATAACATTTTATCAGTCCTCCGGTCTTTTTATTGTTGATAAAAATCCCTTAATCGAGCCGAGCGTTCACGTAACCCATTATCTTGTAGGCGAGCTTCGCGGCCATGAAATCAGGGGCCGGGTTGCCGGGCTGCGGCGCGAGCTCGACCACGTCGAAACCAGCGATATTTTTCTTTTCTATGACTCCCTTTAAAATATCAAGAACCTCATGCCAGGCGAGGCCGCCCGGCTCAGGCGTTCCGGTGGAGGGCATTATCGAAGGGTCGAACACGTCAAGGTCTATTGTTATGAAAACGTCTTTCGTGAGCGTTTTAAGCGCGCGCCGGAGCGCGTCCTTTATGCCTTTTCTTTTTATGGCCGAGGCGTAACAGGTAAGGATGCCGTATTCCTTGGACTTCGCGGCGGACTTTAAAAATTCTGCCTCTTCGATGCTCAGGCTCCTTATCCCGATCTGCGCTATGGGGCAGAGCTCGGAAATACGACGGCCGACGCAGGCGTGATTAAATGGGCTTTCCTGATAATCGTCCCTCATGTCGGCGTGCGCGTCGAACTGCAAAACCGAGAGGTTTTTGTATTTTTTCTTAAGTGCCCTCACGGCGCCTAACGTTATGCTGTGCTCGCCGCCGAGCATGACGGGAATAACGCCGCGCTTCACGATGCCCGTAACCGCGGCCTCAATCCTCTCAATCATGCGCTCGGGGCCGGCCGTCGTGGACTCAAGCGACTGAAGCGTCTCTATGCCGCAAGCAAAGTGCTCACAATTAAGTTCTTCGTCGTAGAGTTCCATGTGGGTTGAGGCTTCGATGATGGCGCGGGGTCCGTTTCTCATGCCGCTGCCGTATGAGGCCGTAAGGTCGTACGGCACCGGTAAAACCGCGTAACGCGGTTTCCCGCCGGGAAAACTCTCCTCTATGCCGCCGAAGTTGAACGGCTGGCTTTCGATAGCCATAACCCGCTTAATAAGTCCCTTCCTTTAAATTCCTGTAACTCGAGGTCACCTTGTCGCCGTACCGGGTCGGCGGGTCTTCCCCGCGCTCCAGCCTCGCGGTAACTAACGTCGGCCCGGAACTGTAAGCCGCGAGCGCCGTACTCTTATCCTCGTAAGTGTTAAGAAGCATGGCAAGGTAATACACGCCCATCTTCACGTTGAGTTCCGGGTCATAGAGGGTCTTCTCGCCCTCCCATTTTATGCCAAGCTCGCCGGCAAGGTATTGCCCTGTGTCCCCCTTTATCTGCATGAGCCCGGCCGCCCCCTTCTCGGACCTCGCCCAGTTGTAAAAAACGCTCTCTGTCTTTATGACGGCCAAAACCAATAAAGGGTCGAGCCCGTAATTCCGGCTTTCCCTCACTATCGCGTCCGCGAGCCTTACCTCCATGTCGCTGCTCAAGCCGGTGCGGTACTTGGTGAGCACGTCCACCGCGAGTTCCCTTTCCTCGTCAACCGGGTTCACGGCCTCCACCTGCACGGAGATAATATAAAACGCCGCAAGCACGGCCGCGAGCGCCTTGACCTTCGACATCCTTTCCATATACCGTCCCATGATAAATTTCCCCCTCATCCCCGGTAAAAATTTTTAACTATTTATTATATTTTCTTTTGCTTTTCCTGTCAAGGAACTTACAAAGACGCCAATTACCCAATCCTCGCGTAAATCAACAACACACGTTACAGAGCGTCAGAACAAAGCAGGGGGCACCCACGCCAAGCGGCGTGGGTCGGGCGCTCCGAAGGCTCGGAGTGGAGGCGTATTTTTACATACGCCGCAACAACGAGCCGAGGAGCAACGCCGGGGTACTCCGCCTTAGGCGGACAAAGCGTGGGTCGCGCAAAGTTATGACGCTCTGATTTATACCCCCGACGGCTTGATATCCTTCACGTTAAGCCGTACGCTCTGAACTCCCCGCCACTCGTCAACGTACGGATAAAACGCCACGTCGAAGTTATTGCCCTTAATCGGATGAAGCCCCGCCATCCGGAACGCCATGGCGTTCTGCACCATTCCGTTCTGGCGCATCTTTATCCTCAAGTGCTTTTCCTTCACCACTTCGGTATTGAGTATGTCCGCGCCCGTGGCGCAGAAAAGAGGCTTTTCGTTGGCCTGTCCGAAAGGCTCAAGCCTTTTAAGCTCTCCGAGGAGCCTTAGATTAAGTTCGTCGAAAGACACCATACAGTCAAGTTCAACCTCAGGAATTAAATCTTCATCCGAAAGATTCGAATTCATATACTCGACAAAAGCCGCCTTGAAGTCGTCTAACTTGTCCCTCCTTACCGTAAGCCCGGCCGCGGCCCTGTGGCCTCCGTACCTTTCGAGGAGATGAGCGACGCTCTTAAGCCCCTCCACAACGTTACAGCCCTTCACTCCCCGAACCGAGCCGCGTCCCGTATCGCCGTCCATGGCGATGAGGGCGACGGGCTTCGCGAACCTCTCGGCAAGACGTCCGGCCACTATGCCGACCACTCCGGCGTGCCAATTATCCGAGGCGAGCACAAGCGCCCTGTCCGCGCCGCCGTCAACGGCAAGTTCCAAGGCCTCGGTTAAAATCCGCGCCTCGACTCCCTGCCTCGATATGTTTTCGGAATTGAGCTTTTTAGCGAGAAGCCTCGCCTCGCCCGGGTCTTCGGTTATAAGAAGCCTAAGCGCGGTGTCCGCGTGGGCAAGACGTCCCGCGGCGTTAATCCTCGGCGCGAACTGAAAGGCGATGTTTTCCGCGGTAACGTCCGCGGTATTAATGCCGGAGACTTCCTTAAGAGCCACTATGCCCGGCCTCGCGGAAAAACTCAACTCCTTTAACCCCCAACTCACGAGGATTCTGTTTTCGTCGACAAGAGGCACCATGTCCGCGATGGTGCCGATACATACGAGGTCTAAATATTTCTTGAGATTCGGGTTCGCGAAA
>JBBTLC010000070.1:0-2522 GCA_038068875.1 Deltaproteobacteria bacterium | reverse complement strand
CGCTTCTTTTTATGAGGATGTTCACGATGGCTATGTTGTAAAAGTTCGTGGTCTTGACAAGAGAGGGGTCTACGCGCTCGAGGTAGAGTTTCTGGCCTTCGGCTATCTCCTTTTCGAGGAGGTCGAAGACGTTATCCTGTTTTATGCCTTCCGTTACCTTCTCTCTGTTGTAGAGAACGATGTCGGAGATTATCGTTCTCGCCAGCCTCGCGGCCGCCTCAGGCGTATTGATTAGGGCCACTGCCGCTCCTTTCCGCGGAGAGTTCCTTTACCAGTATCTCGGCCGATAGTTCGGCGTTTTCCCGCACCAAGGCCTCGACCCTCGGCTCGTCTTTAAGCGCGAACGCCTCTATGATGCCGTCGTGCTGCTTGACCGACGCGCGGAGTCTGCCCGGCGTCGAGAGGGCCGCTATGCGGAGGCGCTCGAACTGTTGCACTACGTTATGCGCGAGGGTGCAGAGCCTGTCGTTATTGCATGCCTTCAAGAATGTCTCGTGAAACTGGCTGTCGAGCCTGAAAAACCCTTTGAGGTCGTTCCCTTCGGCGCAGGTTTTCATCTGCTGGTTAAGGGTGCGAAGCCTCTTTATGTCCTTATCGGTGAACTTCGCGCATGCCTGCCTCGCGGCGTAACCCTCGAGGAGGCTCTTGATGGCGTAGAACTCGCGCACGTCTTTGGCGGTTATGGGGCTTACGACCGCGCCTTTTCTCGGCATTACGGTTATGAAGCCCTCGGTTTCGAGCTGCCTGAATGCCTCCCTTATGGGGGTGCGGCTTATGCCGAGGCTTTCGGCTATCTCGTGCTCAGGCACTCTTTCGCCGGGCTTGAGCCTGCCGTTTGTTATGGAGTCTTTGACGAACTCCACGATCCTTTCCCTCAAGGTAATGGGCTTTTCGAGCGGCCTGTCCATATATCCATGTATACTGTATACCAACTGAAAAGTCAAGATTTTTTAACGTGTTCCCGATTTCTATTGCATAAGAAAACGATTTATTATTAAATGGTTATAGACGGGGTACACACGACCCATGCTTCTCGCATGGGTGCCCCGGCATGGGTCGGGGGGTCTTTGAGGTTACCCCCTTTTACCCGCCTACAGGCGAGGTCTCGTTCCGATGTAACATCGGGACGGACAAAGGGCTGGGCTTCCGTTGCGCGAAGCATTGCAACGGGAAGTGGGGGGATTGACGATGAAATCAAAGGTAAACGTTCACGTGCCGTATAAGATGATGTCCGAGAGGCAGGACGAGATATTAAACGCTTCGATAAACCCGGAGATATTTTTCGACGGCAGAGCGTTAGACAGCGTATTGTCGAAGGAACTTATTGCTATAAGGGAGGGTTTCGCGGGAAGGGGGCGGCGCGTCACCATGCACGGGCCCTTCATGGATTTATCCCCAGGGGCCGCGGACGAGGCCATAAGGCACGCGACGGTCGAGAGATTCCGGCAGACCCTGCAAGTGGCTACGTATCTCAAGCCCGCGGTAGTGGTGCTTCACGCCGGCTATGACGACAGGAGGTTCGACGGCGACGTGGAACTTTGGCTTTCTCAGAGCCTTAAGACGTGGGAGCCTCTCATAAGGAAGGCCGAGGTCATGGGCGCGGTCATAGCGCTCGAAAATGTATTCGAGGAAAATCCTTTCGCCATGGGCAAGCTCATGGACGCCTTTCCGTCGAAGCACTTCGGGGTGTGTCTTGACGCCGGGCATCTCAATATATTTTCCTGTGTGGCCATGGATAGCTGGTTCGAGACCATAGGGACGCGGATAGCGGAGGTGCATCTTCATGATAATCACGGAAAAACCGACGAACATCTCGCCGTGGGGGAAGGCACGATAGACTTTAACCTTTTTTTCGCTCTCTTGAAAAAGCACTCTAAAAATCCGGTCTATACCATAGAGCCTCACGGCGAGGAGGCCCTTCAAAAAGGGCTTTCGGCAGTGGAGAGGTTTCTTTGTTGAGATTGCGGGCCGTGACGGCGAAGAATGATAATCCTTGTTATTGATACGGTCGAGGTCTTAACGCCGAAAATTCTTGACACGGACGCCCTAAATCTTATATGATATTCTACTTTAGTGGCGTAAAAGGCAGAGTCATCATGGATTGGCGTATGCCGGGGACGAGCGTATGTTCGAGGGATTGTCGGAAAAATTAAGGGGAGTAATAAAAGACATAAAGGGGCAGGGTCGCCTGACCGAATCCAATATGGAGGGCGCCCTTAAAGAGGTAAGGCTCGCTCTTTTAGAGGCGGACGTAAACTTTCAGGTAGTAAAAGATTTCATTGAGGCAATAAAGCCCAAGGCGCTCGGCAAGGAAGTGCTTTTAAGCGTAACTCCGGCGCAGCAGTTCATAAAGGTGGTGCACGAGGAACTGACGAAGGTCCTCGGCGGAGAAACAACCGGGCTTGAGCTCAAGGGTAAGCCCGCCGTTATCATGCTTGTCGGGCTTCAGGGTTCGGGCAAGACCACGACCACGGCGAAGCTCGCGCTTTCTCTCAAGAAAAAGGGCAGGAACCCTTACATAG
>JBBTLC010000069.1:0-1153 GCA_038068875.1 Deltaproteobacteria bacterium | reverse complement strand
GATGACGAGCCATGAAAACTGCTTTTTGTAAAAATGCGCGTCTTGCGCGAAGGTCGCGCTGAATATCGTCGCTATGCCCATGAGAGAAAGGATGAGCGCGGCGCCTATTATAATCCAATCAAGGTGGGCTATGTAGCGCCTGTCTATCACAGTCCGCCTCCGGGGGCTTCTTTTTTCTCGGGCACGGGCGTATTTTCGGCCTTTTGCCCAAGATAGGCCTGTATAACCTTGAGCGCCACCGGCGCCGCGGCGGCTGAGCCGAAGCCGCCGTGCTCGACTATGACAGCCACGGCTATCTTCGGGTCGTCATATGGGGCGAAACCCACGAACCACGCGTGGTCTCTGAACTCATAAGGGATTAGTTTTATGTTCTTTATTCTTTCCTTGAGTTTAACCACCTGCGCCGTGCCTGTCTTTCCGGCAATCTTTAACTCGGGAACGTTCAAAGACCTTGCCGTGCCGCCGTCTTCCGCGACAACGCCCCTTAACGCGTTAACGAGGATGGAACCGGTTTCGGGCGAGATGCCGGTAAAGGCCTTCACTGCCGGAGCGAATTCCTTTATTACCGACCCGCCGGACGTTTCTATTTTTTCGATAATCTGAGGGAGGTAGATTTTTCCTCCGTTAGCCATGGAGGCGAAGGCGTTCGCCATCTGGAGCGGCGTGGCGAGCATATAGCCCTGCCCGACGGACACCGAGACGGTCTCTCCTTCGTACCACTGTACTCCGTAAGTTTTTTTCTTCCAGTCCAAGCTCGGGACAAGGCCCGGTTTTTCGTTTTTGAGCTCTATTCCGGTTTTTCTGCCGAGTCCGAATTTTCGCGAGTATTCGGCCAGACCTTCGATTCCGGTCTTGAGCCCCACCTGATAAAAGAAAGTGTCGGACGATTCCACTATCGCGGTGTGAACGTCTATTATGCCGTGCCCCTCTTCCTTCCAGTCGCGGAATTCCCTGTTGCCGAATCTGAAGGAAGGCCCCGCAAATATCCTTGTCTTCGGCGTGATGGCGTTTTTTTCGAGCGCGGCCGCGGCCGTTATGAGTTTAAAGGTGGAGGCCGGAGGGTAGGCGCCTTGTATGGCTTTATTGTTCAAGACCTTAAGCGGGTTTTCGACTATCGCCTCCCACTCTTCCGCGCTGACCCCCGCGCTTACGG
>JBBTLC010000068.1:5318-13262 GCA_038068875.1 Deltaproteobacteria bacterium | reverse complement strand
AAGCGAGCCGTCGTAGTTAACTCCGAAATCCACCGTCTCCTTTTCTATGTCCGCGAGGAGCTCGCCGCAAATCCGCGCCATCCTGATTTCGGTGTAACGCATGGCCGCCGGCGAGTCGCCGTCGACCGAGCCGAAGTTACCCTGACCGTCCACGAGAGGGTAACGGAGCGAAAAGTCCTGCACCATCCTCGTTATGGCGTCGTACACGGCCGTGTCGCCGTGGGGGTGATATTTACCTATGACGTCTCCGACCACGCGGGCGGATTTTTTATAGGGCTTGTTCCACTCGACACCCATCTCGTGCATGGCGAAGATTATGCGCCTGTGCACGGGCTTGAGTCCGTCGCGGACGTCCGGCAGAGCCCTTCCTACGATTACGCTCATGGCGTAATCGAGGTAGGATTTTTGCATCTCGTCTTCTATCGCGACAGGTATCTGCTCGTAAGCCATCTCTAAAAACTATGCCTCCGGGAATAGGGACTACGTTTCGATTGGGATGTAAAACGATTATCTATAATATTAAGGATTGACAGCCCTGTCAAGGTTATTCAGGGCAGGCGTGACGCCCGACCCGCCCTATGGGGCGGGTACCCCGCATAATGCTTTAACTTGCCTCGGAGTATGCATATTGCCGAGGTTTATTAATTCATTATGCTGTCCGCAGGACTGAGCCCTCTGTCATTCCCGCGGTGTCGGGGCACCCATGCGAAGCATGGGTTGCGGGAATTCAGTTCTTTGTCTTCATCTTTGTCTTTGTCTTTAAGTCTTTAAGAGAAAAAAGACTCTGGATTCCCGATTAAGACCTCGGGAATGACAAACTAAAAAAAAAGAAAAATAAAGGGGGCAAAGCCCCCTTTCTGTCATTCCTACTTATTCTCTTCACTGTTCGCAGGACTGAAAAAGAGGCAGAGGGGCAAAAAAAACCTCCTTGCGCCGGACAAAAATAGTTGCAAGGAGGCAAAAAACCTTTATGGAATCAATTCAGGATTTTTCTTCTTTTTTTGGTTCTTCCTTGGCTGACTCGGCCGCCTTCAAAAAGGCGTCCACGCTCCACTTAAGCACCGATACGGTGGATTTATCCGCGTCCCTTAAAATCTTAAGAAGTTTGCCGACATATATAAGCTCTTCCGGCGAAAGCGCGGCAAACTCCGTAAGCCCGGAAAGCGCTCTTCCGTAGGCCACGCCATAAGAAGCCAGTTCTTCTTTGGCCGAATCTCCCTTTGGCGCCGCCTTCTGCGCCACGCCTTCTCCGGTTATAAGCCAATCCACGGAAACGTTATAAATAACGGCGAATTTAAGCACAAGATCCGAAGGCAAACTGCCCCTTTTTTTATAGTTGGAAATGGCCTGAGGCGTTACGCCAAGGGCCCTGGCCACCCTCGAATCGTTCTTAAGATTTGCCGAGGACTTCATCCTTTCAATCACATCTGAATATTTTACTCCCATGATAAACCCCCTCTTGACGCGATATTTCGGCCGTGCTATAATCCGCACCAATAGTGACAGTAAAAAATCGGTATTATAGCAACCGGTAATATAGCAGTTATGTTGAACTTGTCGCCGGACTATATAATCCCGGATTCAAAATACTATACAAAACCGGAATTATAACCATCTTAAGTAAAGACCCTTTAAGCACGCTCAACTAACTACTAAATACAGTCTATACCATATTGCGTATCAATGTCAAATATTTTTACCATTTGAGGTAATTTATGTCAACGCTCGGTGAACGCATAAAATACGTAAGAGACGGCATCCTGAAAGTTAACCAGTCCGCGTTCGCGGAGATGCTTGGTTTTTCAAGAGTCGCCACAATAAGCGATTACGAAAAAAATAAGAGAAACCCCGATGTCGCCACTCTCTGCAGGATGGCCGACATCAGTGTGATATCGGTCGAATGGCTCCTTACGGGAAAGGGCTCGATATCAACTTCGGCGTCGCCGAAACACATACAATCCGCTCCGTCCGCCTTAGGCGGAGCGGACGGCATGGAAAACGGCAAGCCCTTATATTGCGAAGAGTGCGCCACGATAGAAATCTACGGCATGGACGGAGCCGGAAGCCCGAAAGAATTTCCAAAAGGCGAGCCGGTCGGCTCAATATGTATCCCCCAAAAAGACGCCGCTAAGGGGATTGTCGCCCTCAGGGTCGAAGGCGACGGAATGACCCCCACGATAATCGCCGGCGCCACGGCCGGCATAGACACAAACGACCGCCATTTGATAAGCGGCAAACTGTACGCCGTATGGTTTAACTACGAAGGCGTAACAATAAAGAGAATTTTCGTGTATCCCGACAGGATCGTGGTAAAGCCGGATAACACCGGCTTTCCGGACACGACCATACCGACCGCCAATATAGGAGAAAACTTCGTAATAGGCAGAGTAAAATGGGTTTATCAGAATTACTGACAAGGCGCGGAAAACCAGATTCAAAAATGGAGGCGGCGAGCGGATTTGAACCGCTGAATGGCAGTTTTGCAGACTGCTCCCTTAGCCACTTGGGTACGCCGCCGGTAAGTCATAAAATTATAAAATAAATCGCGCGCGCTGTCAATTGAGATTAGAAGCCGTTATGCGTAATGCGTTGAAAAATTAAATATCAAAATTTCTGGATTCCCGCTCAGAAGACCGCGGGAATGACAAAGGGGACATCGGTATCTTAATTCTTTAATAAAAGATTATACCTCGATTTTGATTTTTGACATTTGAGATTTGATTTTAGTTCACGCATCACGGCTTCACGAGCCTTGCCTCATTCTCTTCCTGAAATCATTCGGCCTTTCGTAATTCTTTAACGCCCACATTCCTTTTTTAAGCCGTTTGGCAAGAACCTCGGCAAGGACGCATTCTTTTTTTTGCGGCCCCTCCAGATACTCCGTATAACATTCAGCCAGCCCGTCCGAAACCATCTCGATATTTATATTGCGGCCGTCTTGCCGCACTATGGCTACGGCCCTGCCGTACCTGTCTATGTCCACGACTTCGATATCCACTCTCTTGCCTTCCACCTTATTCCTTAACGCGGTAAAAGCCTCTTCGCCGAACGGTTGGCCTTCTTGCTCGGGCTTTTCCGTCTCAGGCGCGTCGGAGCCGTAAAGCCTTACCTTAAATCTCGCGCCGTCTCTGTCCGAAACCTCCAAGGTATCGCCGTCAATTACGTGGCTTACTAATATGCCGTAAAAATTATGTTCTCTTAGAAGAGCCCCCATGCGCTCCTTTGAGACCTTCGGGAATGTCTTGTCGACGCGGGAAGGCTCCGGCTTATCGGAAGTATAAAGGAGGCCGAGAATGTCGTAGCCCGTGAGTTTTTCCACGCCTGCCGAAAAAGCCCACACCAGCAAAACTACGAGGATTGCGGAAATCAAACGCGAGAAAGGAATATTTTTCTTGGAAAATCTTCGCTTGAAAGGAGGGGCTACCACTTTTCTCTGTATTTATGCATCTGCACTTGGAGGGATTTAAGCTCTTCTTTCAGTTTATCGCGGTCGAGAGGTTCCGCGCCCAAGTCTTCCAGCGCCTTCGAAAGCCCGGTCGATACCGAAGAGTTGAGCTTATTGTAGCTTTTACTCATCTCGTCGAAACTTTCTATCAGGCTGTTTACGTGCCGGACGAAGTTCCTCACGTGGAGGTCGTCCTTTGGCCTCACCGTGAGTCTCCTGTTTATCTCGCCGGCCTTTATGTGTCGCATCTCGTATTCGAGCCTTTTAAAAGGCCCTATGAGCCTGTGCGAGAATATTATCGCAAGCGCAATGACGAGTATCGCGTAGCCCAACACAAAAAACACGACCAAGACGTGGCTCTTAATGCCGAGGTATGCCGACAGCGCGGAGGATAAGGACTGCAGAAACACCCCGCCGAGTAGCGCGAGTATCACCAAAAGCGCTATCGAAATCTGCAGCTCCCTTGCCACGAAAAAAGTCTGCCTTACTTGCTTTTTACGGTTAGCCGATTCTTCCATCCGATGATACTCCGCGAAATAAAATTATTTAATACCTTTTTACGAATTTTGTCAAGGCAGGGCTGAGCCCCGACCCATGCCGGGGCACCCCGATGTAACATCGGGGTCGGGGGTACCCCGCGCAATGTTTTAACTTACTTTATGCCGCGCGCGGATTCATTGCGCCATCCGCAAGGACATGACCGCGCGTAAACTCGCAATCTCCGCCACTTGTCGCCTTAAGGCTTGACTCGGACGCATAAGCGCGACTAATATTAACATGAAACTACCCAAGGAGGCCGGTCATGAAAGAAAGAATCGTAAAGATAGAAAAAGGCAAGGAAGGCGTTACGCTGCCGGGGGATTTTCTGCGTTATCTGGACCTCATCCCCGGGGCTGAGGTCGAACTCAAGCTGGACAAGAAAAAAAAGTGGATAATCATAAGGCCGCTCCACGGGGAGGACTTCGTGGAACACTTCAAGGACTCCATGGAATCCATGGCTTAAAAGAACGCGTAGCCGAGCCTGAGATTTACGGAAAGCATGGTAGTGTCGAACGTGCTGTCTATAGGTATGGTTGATACCACCCCTGTAGGCGCTCCGTTCAGATACCATTCCTGTTTTTGTCTGCCGTCGGTCTTCATGACAAGATATTCTCCGCCTGCGCCGAGAAACCAGTTCTCGGCGAAATACCAGTCCATATTAAGCCTTGCGATATAGGCATTGCCCTCGTGGTCTCCGCCGCTATACTTATCAATATCGGTACCGGGGACGTCGGTGTCGGGATAGCGGTGTATGTCACGGTACGAAGCGCTCACCCAACCTGAATAAAGAAGGCTGAGAGATATTGAAGACTTGTCGCCTTTTCCGAAAAACACCTCTGAATTAACGCCGAGGTAGGGTATGTTGTTGTCGTTTTCAAAGTCTAACACTGTTTTATTTACGCAAGTGACCGGCGTTGTCCAGTAATAACCTTTACAGCCCACCACGTCATGCTTAAACTTCTGAAACATGTAGCCTAATACCGGGCCAATCGTAACCTGTTCGTTTATCTTGAAATTATAGATAAAATTCACGTCAATCATCTTGCCGGCCACAAGCTCGTCGTCGGATTTGGTGAAGAGGTCCTTCCCGTCATGGGCCGCTTCTCCGAAAGCCGCGTCGTTTTCAACCCAGTCCGAATCCCGCATAACGCCTTTAGGCCCACCGATTGCCTGAAGATACGTAATGCTCAACTTGGTTTTCGGCTTATTAACCCTGTCGCCGTCAAAAAGGGTCCCTAACTCGAAGTTGACTCCGGTAAAGACGTTATTTCCAAGAGGGAACTCAAGCTCGCTCTCTCCATGCCCTCCATTGGCCCACGAGTCATCGAATTTTATGTGATATATGGTCTCGCCCGCCGCTATATACCGCGTTTCCACACCGGCCTTAATGAACATTTCGGAAGGCCCCGCGGCAAATGCCGCGCCGCTTAAAACAAACAGAACCGGCAAAGCTAAAACCGAAGGTCTTTTCATGACATGCTCCTTTCGATTTTCATTTAGGAAAGTCCTATTATCTCAGGCACGCTCTCTTCCTGTCCTATGGCCATTACGTGCGCGCCGTGGCAAAAGCCCTTAAGTTCCTTTACCTGCCTCGCCGCTATCTCGATTCCCTTTTTGAGCTGGTCGCTC
This sequence comes from Deltaproteobacteria bacterium, assembly GCA_038068875.1. Lineage (GTDB taxonomy): Bacteria > Desulfobacterota > GWC2-55-46 > GWC2-55-46 > DRQE01 > JBBTLC01. The sequence goes on along the minus strand of JBBTLC010000068.1, from coordinate 7,648 downwards.
GCCCCCTCGATTTCGTCTATCATGGAAGGCGGCACGTTTACCCCGGGCACGTTCTCATTAAGATACCGCGCCATTTTGGCGGATTTCAAAAGTAATATCCCGCCAAGTATTTTAACGCCTGTTTTCCCGGCATCTTCGAAGAATCGCTTGAACCTCTCCATGTCGAATATTGCCTGCGTCTGAAAAAACCTCGCGCCCGCGTCTATCTTCTTTTGGAATTTAATCCACTCCGGCTCGAAGGGAGACGCCTCGGGCGCGACGACCGCGCCTATGTAAAAACCGGTCCCGCCCCGAAGTGGTTTGTCCTTCATATTTCGACCCTTATTAAGGCCGTCTATCGCGTGGACGAGTTGAACCGAGTCGAGGTCGTACACTGCCTTCGCGTCCCTGTGGTCTCCGAAAGAAACGTGGTCTCCGGTCAGGGCCAGGATGTTTTTTACTCCCAATGCCCACGCCCCGAGCGCGTCCGACTGAACGGCAAGACGGTTACGGTCGCGGCAGGTCATCTGAAAGACCGGCTCGATGCCCTCCCTCAGAAGAATCACCGAGCAGGCGAGGCTCGATAGCCTCATGACCGCCCTCTGGTTATCGGTCGCGTTCGCGGCAACTATCTTGCCTTTCAGCATCCGCGCCTTACGGACGAATTCTTCGGTATCAGCGCCCCTCGGCGGGCATATCTCCGCCGTTATGGCAAAGCCGCCGCTGTCGAGGAGCGTCTTCAGAGAGCTTCCGCCTGTCATTATGTCAAAACCTTATCTTCAAAAGTTCCGCCCTGAATTCCGAAACGTCTTCTTCACTAAACGTCCCGTCTGTCTTTGAAAACCCGTATTCCGGCACGTCTCCTCCGCCCGCGTATTCGTTATCCGGCGCCTTGGCAACCCTGGCCGAGTACATTATGCTCCAGATTATGTAAGCGCCTCCCGCTATTATGCCGCCGCTTACCGAGGCCGTAACGTAAACGCGGGTCTCGGCGCGGGCATTGCTTGGCGCGAAAAGGACAAAGAAAACAAAAAGAACAAGAATTGTCTTCGCCAAAAACCGCTTCACGCCGAAAGGACGTTCAATATCCATACGCATACCCGCGACCCTGATGCTTCCGCAATACTCTCATGCTCGCAATTAAAAAAGAAACCGTATCATGCCGAAAGTATTGCCCCGAAAACCCCTTTTCCGTCAATACCTCCGAGAATTTCCTCGCACATTCTTTCCGGGTGCGGCATCATGCCTATGACGTTCCCTTTTTCGTTTATCACTCCCGCGATGTTATTTATCGAGCCGTTCGGATTGGACTCCGGTGAAATCTTGCCGTCAATAGTCGAGTACCTGAAAACGACCCGGCCGTTATCTTCGAGCCTTTTTATCGTGTCAGCGTCCGCGAAATAATTGCCGTCCGCGTGGGCAATGGGCAACGTAAGCACCTGCCCTTTTTTGTAGGTCTTTGTAAAAGGTGTTTCAACGTTCTCGACCTTTACGTTCGCGTTTTCGCAGATGAACTTCAAATCCCGATTCCTCGTAAGGACTCCCGGCAAAAGCCCGGACTCGCAGAGTATCTGAAATCCGTTGCAGATTCCCATGACAAGCCCGCCCCTTTTCGCGAATCTTTCCACCTCAGCCATGACCGGCGAAAACCTCGCGATGGCGCCGGTGCGGAGGTAATCGCCGTACGAAAACCCTCCCGGCAGTATCAGGCAATCGAACTTCTTAATCTCGGAGGTCTTGTGCCATATATACTCGGCCTCCTGACCGAAGACGTGTTTTACCGCGTGATAACAGTCGTGGTCGCAATTGGAACCGGGAAACACTATGACGCCGAATTTCATATCCTGACCGTAATCCCTCCGTCATCGCGAGCGAATGAGCCAAAACCCTCGCGCTGGCCTCATCTATCCCTCGACCTCTACTTTAAAATCTTCCATCACGGTATTCGCGAGGAGTTTCTCGCACATCTCCTTTACGCATTTTTTAGCCTCGTCCTTCGTGGGCGCCTCTAACTCTATCTCCACGAACTTCCCCACCCTCAGGTCCTTTACCTCCTTGAAACCGAGGGTATCGAGGGCGCCGATGACTGCCTTGCCTTGCGGGTCGAGCACGCCTTTTTTCAGGGTTACGTATACTTTCGCCTTCATATCACTGCCTTTCCGTACAGAGCGTCATAACTTTGCATACCTGCGTTGCTCCTCGGCTTGTCGCTGCGGCGTATACAAAAATACGCCTCGCTCCAACCCTTCGTCGCGCCTTGGTCTGCTTTGTTCTGACGCTCTGTAACGTTATATACAAAAATATTCTAAAGCCTGTTAATCTTATACTGAAGATAAAATATCCCGAAGAAA
>JBBTLC010000068.1:0-5218 GCA_038068875.1 Deltaproteobacteria bacterium | reverse complement strand
AAAAATATTCTAAAGCCTGTTAATCTTATACTGAAGATAAAATATCCCGAAGAAAAAAGTGGCGGGCCACGAGAACTTAATCTCCTTCTTGAGATTCTCGTTAAAATGGTCCATGAATATGCGCCTCACCTTAAAGCACTGTATGAGGACGGAAACCTGCAAGACAAGCGCCAAGACGTCGGACGCCCGGAGAAGAGTTTGCCTGAGTTCCTCGGCAAGGGCGGCGTCTTGAAAGATTACGTACAAAAGAAGCGAAACATTCACCGCAAACCCGGCTATGATGAAAGCGAATATTCCCTCCCGGAGCTTGAATGCGGATTTCATGGCGTTAATAGAGCCGCTTCTCTTCACGAACCAAAATCCCGTGTATATGCCGCCGGTGAGGAACATGACGAGTATGAGAGCCAACACGCCCATCTTCTCGACCGAATTCGAGGAGGTTGCAACGGTTGAACTTTCCATATCGCTTTCGCTTTTAAAATCCATCTTGCCGCCTCCGTAAAAACCTATTCCATCACCTTCCGCAAAACCTCTTCGTAGGCCTCTTCTATCTTGCCGAGGTCGCGCCTGAACCTGTCCTTGTCGAGTTTTTCATGTGTCTTTTTATCCCAGAGCCTGCAACCGTCAGGGGTGATTTCGTCGGCCAAAAGCACCTCTCCCTTGTGGCGTCCGAATTCGAGTTTGAAGTCAATAAGCATTATGCCCCGTTCGTCGAAAAACTTTAAAAGAATATCATTCACCTTAAGAGCGGCCTTTTTGATTTTTTCCATCTCCTCGTCGGTCGCAAAACCGAACGCCCTTATTACGTACTCGTTTATGAAAGGGTCTCCGAGCGGGTCGCTCTTGTAGCAGAACTCGAGCACAGTGCTTTTAAGAGGCGTTCCTTCCGCGACTCCGAGCCTCTTGGCGAGCGAGCCGGCAGCGACGTTTCTTATCAAGACCTCGACCGGTATTATCTCGACCTTTTTCGCGAGCATCTCCCTGTCCGACATCCTCTCGACGAAGTGGGTCTTTACGCCCTTGTCTTCGAGATATTTGAATATCCTCGAAGACACCTTGTTGTTTATTATGCCCTTATCCTTTATTGTTCCCTTCTTCTCCGCGTTAAAGGCAGTGGCGTCGTCCTTGAAATACTGTATCAGCAGATCAGGGTTGTCGGTCGAGTAAAGTATCTTGGCCTTGCCTTCGTAGAGCTGTTCGAGTCTTTTCATGATGTCTCCTGCGCCTTATTCTCCCTCATCTACTCTTTCCCCTCCCTTGATGGGAGGGGTAGGGGAGGGGGATTACCTTCCGAACACCCTCTTAAATATATAATCAACGTTCTTTATATAAGGCCTTATGTCAAAACATGCCTTGACATCCGTTGGCTTCAGATAGCGCGAGACTTCTTTATCGGCAAGAAGAGCCGCCATGAAACTGCCTTGCTCTTTCCAGACCTTCATGCTGCTTTGCTGGACGATTCTATAAGCGTCCTCCCTTGAAATACCTTTTTCAGCGAGCTTGAGTAACACCCTCTGGGAAAACACGAGCCCATAAGAACGCTCCATATTCCTCTTCATATTTTCCGGATAAACCACGAGGTCTTTCACGAGCCCGGTAACCCGGATGAGCATGAAATCCAAAAGTATCGTAGAGTCCGGGCCTATGACCCTCTCGACAGACGAATGGCTTATGTCGCGCTCGTGCCAGAGCGCCACGTTTTCCATTGCCGACATTGCGTATCCCCTCATAAGGCGGGCGAGACCGGTCAAGTTTTCCGAGAGAATGGGATTACGCTTGTGCGGCATTGCCGAAGAACCCTTTTGCCCCGGCGTGAAAGGCTCCTCAGCCTCCAGGACCTCTGTCCTCTGAAGATGCCTTATCTCGATAGCGATCTTCTCGATAGTAGCGGCGATTAACGCGAGGGTCGTAAAGAACTCCGCGTGCCTGTCCCTCTGCACCACCTGCGTTGCCACAGGCTCGGGCTTAAGGCCTAATTTTTTTAACGCGTATTTTTCTATGAAAGGGTCGATATTGGCGAAGGTTCCAACCGCACCTGAAAGTTTCCCGTAAGAGATGACTTCCTTGGCGCGCTTCATCCTCCCAAGATTCCTTTTCATCTCCGCATAAAAAAGCGCCATCTTCAAACCGAAGGTAACCGGCTCTGCGTGCACTCCGTGGCTCCTGCCCATCATCACGGTTTTCCTGTGCTCGAAGGCCTTTTTCTTGAGGACCTTCAGCAATTCCTCGATGTCATTTATTATTATGCCGGATGCCTCCCTTAAAAGGAGAGAAAAAGACGTGTCAACTATGTCGGAAGAGGTAAGGCCTATGTGCACGTAGCGCGAGTCCTTGCCTATGTGCTCGCCCACCGAGGTCAAAAACGCTATGACGTCGTGCTTGACAATCTTTTCAATCTCGTCAATCCGCTTTACGTCAAAACTCGCCTTTTTCTTTATCCTCAAAAGAGCGTCTTTCGGGATGCGTCCTTTTTTATGCCACGCCTCGCACGCGGTCAATTCGACGTCAAGCCACTTGCCAAACCTGGCCTCCGGCTCCCATATTCGAGACATCTCTTTTCTCGCGTATCGAGTTATCATGATAATTCCCCGTCCATGTTTCTTAGTGCCCCATCACTGTTTCAAGCACAAATACTAACACAAAACCCAGCAAAACCGATACTATGACTTTCGAATTGAATTTCTTATGCGCCTCCACAAAGAGGTCTCCGATGCCTATGTATATGAAGACCCCGGCTATGAAGGCGATGAGCGGCTCGTGAAAAGTCGCGGGTATGAATATCGCCGAGTAAGCGCCTATCGGGTAGGCGACCGCGGCGAAGATAATGGGTATGAGCATCTTTTTCGTGCTATAGCCCAATTCTTTCATAATCAACGTGGCTGTTATGTCCTGCGGTATCTCGTGTATGATGACTGCGACCGTTATCACAAACCCGAGGTTCGGGTCGGTAAGATAACCGATTGTTATGGCGATTCCGTCAATGATGTTATCGAGCGACATCCCGATTATCGAAACCATGTTCATGGAATGTTCCTCGCATTCCATCTCCCCGCACGAATGAAGTATCGTGAGTTTCCCGACCACGTAGAAGATAAGAAAACCGGCGGCCATTATCCATGCGTCCCGCGCGAGATTGGCCTCGGGAAGAAGGTCTAAAAATACCGTGGCCGTAACGACCCCGGCGGAAACCGCTATTACATAGCGTACGCCTTTAAAATTCACGTAAAGCGGAAGCACGCCGGCAATTAGCGTTATGACGCCGGCCAGAAGTCCGTAAAAAACGTATGTTTCCATCATCTGCCTTTCTTATTTCCAAGCACCGGGGCAGGGGCGCTGACGTAGGTCTTTATCGCCGAGAACTTTGCCTCTCCGATGCCTTTTACTGTCTTAAGTTCTTCCGTCGTCCTAAACCCTCCAAGCGCCATTCTCCTCGAAACTATGCTCTGGGCAAGACTTTCTCCGACCCCGGGCAAAAGCGAAAGCTCCTCGACCCCGGCGCTGTTTATGTCAATAGTTCCGGAGAGGACGAATCTTTCCGAGGGGTTTACCCCTGAACGAAGCCTCTCGACTATCGCGGCCTCTACCTCTTCAGACCCGACCTCTCGCGGGCCGTCAATATACGGCTTCGCGAAGAGCACGGCAAGAAGACTCAATACCAGAAGAAGAGCCCCCGAATTACTATATGCTTCTTTTTCTACGATCTCGGTCAAATGCCCTCTACGCTTTTTAGCAAACGCAAGATTTGAGCCAAAGACACGAAAAAACTGACCGGACAAAACGGAGCATACCTTTTAGGTATGTGAGTATTTGGACAAGGGCTGAGCCCTTGACCCATAATGCTTCAATCTTCTCCATAAATATGCTATGCCGCCTTGGCTTATTGATTCAATGTGCCGTCCGCAGGACGGTTTTGACGCAGTATTTGGCCAAAGATTGCGTTTGCTCTGCCTACCGCCTTTTCTTCGTTTTCTTGTCCTTATAGAGTTTATACTCAAGACTGTCCACGAGGGCGCGCCAGCTCGCCTCTATCACATTTTCCGAAACCCCGACAGTTCCCCACTTATCCGACTTATCCCCTGATTCGACGAGCACCCTGACCTTGGCCGAGGTTCCGGCGCGCCCGCCTATGACGCGCACCTTGAAATCCAAGAGCCGCACTTGCTTAAGGGACGGATAAAAACGTTCGAGGGCTTTTCTCAGAGCCTTATCGAGCGCGTTCACCGGGCCATCGCCTTCGGCGGCCGTGTGCTCGACCACGCCCTTGACTTCGAGTTTTATGGACGCCTCGGCGCGGGGCGGCTCGCCTTCGTCTTTTTTGGAATCAACCACGCTCCAGCCGTGGAGCTTGAAATACTTCTGCCTCTTGCCTAAGGCTTCCTGCATCAATAACTCGAATGAGGCTTCTGCACCTTCGTACTGAAAACCCTCGTGCTCGAGCCTTTTAAGCTCATCCAAAACCTTTCTTACGGCAGGGTCGCTTGTCTTGATATTCAGCCCGTACTCCTCGGCCTTATAAAGGATATTAGACCTGCCGGAAAGGTCGGAGACCAAAACCCTTTGACGGTTGCCGACAAGCTCCGGGGTTATGTGCTCGTAGGTCTTGGAGCTTTTAACCACCGCGCTCACGTGTAAGCCGCCCTTGTGCGCGAAGGCGCTGTCCCCGACGTAGGGCTGGCGCTTATTTTCGGAGAGGTTCGCGATCTCGTAGAGAAACCTCGAGGTCTCCCTGAGTCTTTTTATGTTCGCATTCGGAAGACAGTCAACCTTCATCTTGAATTTAAGCGACGGTATTATGGAAGAGAGGTCGGCGTTGCCGCACCTCTCGCCGAATCCGTTCATGGTGCCCTGCACCTGCGTAGCGCCTTGCCTTACGGCGAAAAGAGAGTTGGCCACGGCCGTACCCGAGTCGTTATGAGCGTGTATGCCGATATCGGTTTCGACCTTCCTTATGACGTCCTTAACCACCCTCTCCACGTCAAAGGGAAGCGTTCCGCCGTTAGTGTCGCAAAGCACGAGGCAATCGGCGCCTGCCTCCTCTGCCGCGCGAAGCGCCTTAAACGCATACACCGGGTCGTCCTTATAGCCGTCGAAGAAATGCTCTGCGTCGAAGAATACCGTTCCCGTTCTTTTTTTTGAGGTGTGAAATAGTGTCTGATATCATGTCCAGGTTTTCTTCGAGCGAGACGCGCAAGGCCTCGGTAACCTGAAACTTCCAGCT